>CAMUQM010000119.1 GCA_947095945.1 uncultured Prevotella sp. | reverse complement strand
GGCAATAAGTCAGAAGACCTGCCATTGCAAATCGTTGCATCCCTCGAGGAAGGGCGGTGCTTAGAACCCTTTGATTACAAACGAGATATGAGGCAGTTGGCTTCTTTCTTAATATTATTGTGCCCACTCGGTACAATAGCGCAGACTATTGATTCTGACACAACGCAAACCATTGAGGAAGTTGTGGTCAATGGCTTCCGTATTTCTGGTAATGTATTGGCAAGTTCGCCAGTACAGACACTTTCACACGCAGATATGGAACGACTCGGCATTCGTGATATGGGCGATGCCTTAAAACGTTTTGCTGGTGTACAAGTAAAAGACTATGGCGGTGTGGGCGGTATGAAGACGGTCAACATCCGTGGTCTTGGTGCAGGACATACAGGCGTTGTTTATGATGGAGTACAGGTCGGTGACTGCCAGAGTGGACAGATAGACCTCTCTCGCTTTACCCTCGATAACATATCGCTCATTAGTCTTCAGATTGGACAAGACGATGATATCTACCAAAGTGCGAAATCATACGCCTCTGCAGGAATGATTAATATCAGTACACTGCAAAGCTATTCAGACCGTAATAGCGAGACTACAAGAAAGAAGACCGACCTCTCTACAACCATCCGTACTGGTAGTTACGGACTTTTCGCACCTTCCCTACTCTTCCATCAGCAGCTTTCGCGCCTTGCCATTGGAGCTTACGGAAGCTATGAAAAGGCTGATGGCGTTTACACTTTCAAACTGAGAAACGGCATAAAAACAATTAATGAACGTCGTAACAACAGTGACATCGAAACTTGGCGAGGAGAAATAAACCTTGATTATCAACTCAATGATAATCAAATACTGAAGTGGAAGGCTTACGGTTTCACCTCTCGTCGAGGCTTACCGGGTGCAGTTATTTACGATAATACCTACTCTGCCGAACGATTAGTAGACAAAAATGTCTTTACACAACTGTACTATGAGAACCAATTTAGCCAGCGTATGAAGCTGAAAGCTGCTGCAAAGTGGAATTACTTATGGTCACGCTATTCAGATATACCTGCTGGTGGCTACAAAGAAGATATCTACCGACAGCAGGAAGCATACCTTACTGCTACTTTATGGACTGAACCATTGCAGGGGCTTCACCTCTCTTTGGCACAGGATTACGCCCATAATCATCTATCAATGACACTATCTCAGGCTGCAAACCCAACACGAAACTCACTGTGGACAGCATTAGCAGCAAACTATCACATTGGTCAGTTCACATTTAACACTTCCCTTCTTGCAACAAATATCACCGAGCAAGTGAAACAAGGCAATGCTTCTGACGGTTTCCATCGCCTTTCTCCAGCCTTTAGCCTACAATGGAGAGCCTTGCAAAATCTTCGTTTCCGTTTCGGATACAAGGACATCTTCCGCACGCCAACACTCAATGAACTTTATTATACAGGCATAGGCAATCGTCACCTTAACCCTGAAAAGTTACGACAGTGGAACCTCGGTGCAACCTATTCTCATACCTTCAACCGAACATTGCAACTCTCGTTGACAACTGATGGATACTTAGGCAACGTCACCGATAAAATTATTGCAGTGCCAAAGATGTTCTATTGGCAGATGATGAATGCGGGAAAAGTACGCCAAATAGGTCTTGACATTTCCGCGAATGCAGAGAAACGATGGAATAACGAATGGTCACTTAGCGTGACCGGAAGCTATAGCATGCTCAATGCAACCGATAGAACTAATCCAACCTATGTTTACTATGGACACCAGATAGCTTATACTCCACGCCACTCGGGGTCAGTCAGTTCACTACTGCATACCCCATGGCTGGATTTAAGCTATAACTTACTACTGATGGGCGAACGCTATTCGCTGGGATATAACATCCCTAATAACCGAATGGCAGCCTTCACTGACCATAACATCACGGTTTCAAAAGATATCAACATCCACAAACAACAACTGCACCTACAGTTCGACTTGCGCAATCTTGGTAATAAGAATTATGAGGTAGTACGCTTTTATCCTATGCCGGGAACCAACTGGCGACTTTCTATTAGCTGGAAAATCTAAAGAAAGGTAAGAAAGTATAAGGAGTAAAGAAAGTAAAAATATAAAGAGTAAAAAATGATAAGAACAACTATAAATTAAACAACAAGAAAAATGAAAAAGAATCTTCTTGCGCTTGGTGTCATCTTGATGTCAGCACTTACATTCACAGCTTGTAGCGATGACAACAACTTTGTTAATGTACAGCCACCAGTATACAGCACAGATGTATACGTTTCTTGTGCTGGAAACTGGAATGCAAACGATGGTACAGTAGGTATTTTGGACTATAACATAGAAGCACGTCCAACTGCTCCATACATGTACAGCGATGCTTACAGAACTCAGAACGGTGTTGGAATCGGTGATGCTCAAGACTTGGTAGTCTTTGGTACAAAGGTTGTCGTGACCAGTACAACATCTTCAAAGGTTGAGATTTTGGACCGAAAAGGAAAGATGGAGCAGACTATCAAGCTACACAATGCCAGCCCACGCTATCTGACAACAGATGGTAATTATGTTTACTTCTCTGCTTACAATGGTAAGGTTTATAAGATGAATCCTAACAACACGCAAAAGCCATTGGTTGACTCTGTAGAAGTTGGTGATCATCCTGAGGCGCTTTCTGTTGCAAACGGTAAGCTTTACACAAACATCTCAGGTTATGGAAGTGGTAATACAGTAGCTGTCGTTGACTGTAATTCTTTCAAGAAAATCAAGACACTTACTGTAGGAGATAATCCTTACAACCAGAATATTGCTGTTGGTAACGATATTTACTTCGTATCAATGTTCGACCACAAGACGGCACTTGTACAGAAGATTAATGCAAAAAATGATGAGGTTAAAAAGCTCTTCAAGGCAAGTTCTATCGCTTACAGTGCAAAAAAGAATGCACTCATTTGTCTGTATGCGGTCTATGGTGATGCATCTAACAAGCGTTTCTTTATCCATGACTTGGCAACAGGTAAGGATACAGACCTTGACATGACGGGCCTCACAAATCCTTCACAAGTTAATGTTGATAGCTATGGTAACATCTATGTTATTGACAATCCAAGCTATACAGCACCAAGTGAAATCTACTACTACTCTCCAGAGGGTAAGCTTATTCAGGGAAAAATTCAAGTAGGATATAGCGCACAGAACGTTCGCTTTGTCAACTAAGATAAACTATACAGCTTGACTTCACGACTTATATAAAGAGTCAAAATAACCATACAGTTTCATATAATACACAAACACAAGGTCAAGATTGTATAAGGCTCGCTATAAGCAATGAATAGGGATGTACAAGTCTGTGCACCCCTATTATTTTATAACTAAATTAATACTGACCAATAAAACTTTAGTAGTATACTATCTCTTGCAAATTCTCCCTTTTATAAATAATATCCTACTATCATTGGAAGAGTAAGCAAACTAATCAATGTTTTATTTACTTTTAGCAGTACTATTCGATGCTAACAAGAAGCGATAACAACTTCTCCAACCATATATTGCAAGTGAATAAGACCTTAGCACCACTGGTGTTTACCAACAACACCAAACGTGATAGGCGTTAGCACATCAGTAGAAAATAAGATAAGAGACTCATTATACATATAGTAAGACATTAATTACTAACATATATAAGAAATAACTACCAAAAAGAACTAAACTAAATGATAATCTACACTTTGATAAGATGAGACAAACATAAGAATCCTTTTCAAAGAATGAAGTCTGAAACAAAAAAAGTAAAGTGGTAGAGAAGAAAACGAAAGTAGGGATATAAGCCTTCGTCAGTCTATGTACAACGTATTTTGTGTAAACTGACGAGGGCTTATACCCCTACGGATTTATAATGTTTGGAAGTTAAATCCTACAGCGGACTTGTAAGGATATATGTACGAATAACCCAGTATGAAAGAATACCAGCAACATAACCAACGAAAGCAATCCACGTAATACGCTTCATATACCAGCCGAAAGTAATCTTCTCAAGTCCCATAACTACAACACCTGCTGCAGAACCTACGATAAGCATTGAACCACCCACACCCGCACAGTAAGCAAGTAACTGCCAGAAGATACCATCAACAGCCATATCAGGTTCTACTCCAAGAGGATACATACCCATACTTCCAGCAACAAGTGGTACGTTATCGACAATAGCTGAAAGAACACCGATAATACCTGTCACAGCATAATGATTACTGTTGAAGGCTGTGTTCAAACCACTTCCTAATTCCTTTAATACACCTACTTCTTCCAGACAAGCCACAGCCATCAAAATACCAAGGAAGAAAAGGATAGTTGACATATCAATACGGCTTAACAGACTACTCACACGCTTTGAAAAATGAACGTCACCACCTCTTTTCTTATGAAGATTATGATAAAAGACCTCTGTTATAGTCCACAGAATACCCAATACAAACAGAATACCAGCAAAAGGAGGCAAATCAGTGAGGAAATGGAATAAAGGAACGAAGCAGAGACCACCTACACCTACTGCAAAAACTATCTTACGCTGGAGTCCGTTAAACTCTAAGACTTCGTGTTCACCTGACATATCGCTCGACAGCTCATCATTCTGAATATTGCCCTTCAGCAAAAGTGACAACAAGAACGCTGGTATCAACATTGATATCAAAGATGGAACAAAGATTTCACTAATAACACCAGCAGCTGTAACCATACCTGCATTCCATAGCATAATAGTTGTTACGTCACCGATTGGAGAGAAAGCACCACCTGAATTAGCTGCAATGATAACCAACGAAGCATAAATAATTCGATCATGCTTAGCCTGTACAAGCTTACGCAGAATCATAACCATCACGATACTTGTCGTCAGGTTATCAAGGATTGCGGAGAGGAAGAAGGTCATAAAGGCAATCTTCCACAAGAGACTACGCTTTGTCTTAGACTGCATTACATTCTTCACCCAGTTGAAACCACCATTCTGATCGACAATTTCCACAATTGTCATTGCTCCCATAAGGAAGAAAAGTGTAGTAGCAGTATCGCCCAAATGCTCCGCTATTAAGGAGTTGACAAACGATACAACTTTTTCACCTGTCCCCTCAAAGTCTGGGTGCATCAGCTGTACAAACGGCGCTGGATCAAACATGAAAAGTGTCCAGCAGAAGACAAACATCAACAAAGCGATTGCTGCCTTGTTAATCTTAGTAAGACTCTCCATTGCAATGAGCGCATAGCCCAGCACGAAGACCACAATAATAGCAATTGTTAGTGTAGACATAAATATTTATATTTTCTATTTACTTTCTGGCGTGCAAAGATAAGCAAAAGATACGAGTTGCACATAAAGAAATCAAATTAATTCTAAGAAAGATGGAATCATTCGACAAATTATAGTATATTTGCAAATAAAGCAAGAAGTAAAAGGAAAGAAATAACCGAATAATAGATAAAATTATGGAAAAGAAACATCTCAACGTTGTTTGTGCTGTTGTCCATGACGGTGACAGGATTCTATGTACACAGCGATTACGTAAAGGTCCTAACTATATTGCTGAACACTGGGAGTTTCCGGGTGGTAAAGTAAAAGAGGGCGAGAGTGACCATGAGGCTTTGTGTCGTGAATTGCTTGAAGAGATGGACTGGAATATCTATGTCGGAGCAAAGCTCGGAAGTATTGAACATGAGTATCCAGACTTTACCATCAGTCTTACAGCCTACGATTGTATGGCTCGTGACAATAAATTCAAGCTCCTTGCGCACATCGATTCTTGCTGGCTAACAGTAGAAGAATTCTCAAAACTCAACTGGACTGAGGCTGATGCAGCACTCATAAAGCAGCTTTGGAAGTAAGAGCTATCTGCTGTTTATGACCTGCTTTTGCTTATAACTATTTAGTACGACTTGTCATCGTCAATCATCTAACAAAACAATGAACAAAGAAATACAATCACTTGTCAACCAACTTAATGCAGCTTCCGATGCCTACTACAATGGTCGTGATGAACTCATGACCGATTATGAATGGGATGCTGCCTTTGATAAACTAAAGAAATTAGAAGAAGAAACAGGTATCATACTCCCCGATTCGCCGACACAGAATGTTTCTGCCGATAATGTTGCTGGTAAAAAGGAGGAGCATGAGTTCTCTGCCCTATCCTTGGCAAAGACTAAGAAAGTAGAAGACCTTGCCAAATGGGCTGAAAACAAACCTATATGGCTCTCGTGGAAGTTGGATGGCTTGACCCTTGT
>CAMUQM010000118.1 GCA_947095945.1 uncultured Prevotella sp. | reverse complement strand
ATTATGTCTCAAATCCATCAATCGTTTGAGCAATGCATCACGTCTTATCTCCATTCTATTCTATATTTTTGCACCTATCCGCATTTTTATCGACTGCAAATATAATTAATTATTGATACAAAAGCAAATCTATTCAAAAATAATTCTGATTTACAAAAGCGAAGAATCCGCTTTGTTTTATTCAATTAATTGAAACACTTCATATACTATTCAGCTAACATAGAAGGAATAGTGAATGTAAATAATGTGATGGCAAGTTACGGACAGATTGTGAGAACACAAAAAAGATAGGGAATGACAAATTGTGATTCCCTATCTTTTAATTTATCAAATGACTATAATAAGCTATTTACTTCTCCAATACCTTGAACTCAGCACCTGTTGCGAAGTCCTGACCACTCTGCTCGCTGAGAGCTGTCAGACGAACGAAGCGAGCCTTAACTGGTGTGGTGAGGAGGATAGTCTTTTCCTTTCTGTTGTTCTCAAACTCACCCTCAGCAACAGCCTTGCCCCATGTCTTGCCGTCGTTGCTAACCTGAATACTATACTTCTTGATGTTACCATTGTTGCTGTCCTGACGTGGAAGGTAGGTGAAGCCCTTGATAGTCTTCATGCCACCACAGTCGAAGTCAACCCAGTGTGGGTGATTAGCCACCGTAACAGAGTACATTGTGTGCCAGTAACTGCTTGGGTTACCATCAGTAAGGTGGCTTGCATCACCCTCACCACTCTCCTGACTTGAAGCGAAGACCACTGACAATGGGATGCTCTCGATGCGTGAGAAGGTTTGAGAAGCTACAAGCCAATCATTCTCCTGCGCCCAAGCTGAGATAGTACCGCCATCGCGCAAGCTAACAGGACCAGTGTATTTCACTGCTTTCTTGTTGCCATTAACACGATAGTAGATATCGCCCTTCGCACCATTTGCATTGATCGTCACATTGCCCTCACCATCACGGATGATAGTAAGTGGTGTAGCACCGTTAAGACTTACATTCGCATTGCTAACGAGGTCAGTAGTCTTCACAGAGTTCATAGGACGAATCATATAACCGAAGGTGTGTGGCGTTGCCATTACGCGGTCGCGCAGTAACGGACCACCTTGTCCACAGCTGTTACCGCCAAGACCAGTGATAGCCATGTCAAGATGCAAATGAGTATATTCGCTCTGTGGCAATTCGTGTGGGTGGTTAGCCATTGCGATGGTGTTATCCGACCAAGGAAGCGCTGAGAAACTCATCTTGTCCTTAGCCACGAAGATAGCACCATAGAGGGCATCGCCGCCATCATTGCCTGTAAGTGAGAGCCAACGAGTATCCTGATGGTTACCAGTATCCTGTGGTTTAGGGAAGGCAACGAACTCATCCTCAACTTCCTGCTGCTCATAGATACCAATCATCTGACCCGTCTTACGGTCTGGATAGTTGTCAACTGTACCACGACCATAGTAATTCAACAGTCTGAGTGCCTTTGGAACACGTACTGTATAACCCAACTTAGCGAGTGTCAGATTAGGCTTATTGCTTGTAATTGCGCTCTCGCTCTCAATGCTACCGTCAGGGAAGATAGTGTAAACCACCTGTGTATTGAAGCGGAAGTCGTCCTTACCGAATGGCTTTTCTTTGTACTCGATGAGCTTCTTCCAGTTGGCATTGCCACCCTCAAGACGATAACCATGAGGTGCTTGTGACTCAACATTGAACACAACAGAAACAGAACCGTCAGCATTTGCGTGGGTTGTATAGTTAGTACACTTGTGCTGAAGGTTATTCAAACCGTTTGCATACCAAGCCTCGTAAGCCCAGTTGTCATTGTTAACCCATGCACGGAAAGCGTTCAACTCTGGTCCACAACCATCAGGGATGACAGTCTTTCCATCATACTGGAGGTTATAAATAGTACCCTTAGCGAGGTCGAAAGTTGTCGTGAAGGTCTTGCCAGAGAAGACGATCTTGTTGTCCTTCACCGCTGACATTGACACCTTACCTGCTGCAGCGATTGCTGGGCGAGCCGCTGCTGCCTGCACAGGCAACTGCTCCTCAGCCTGAACATAGCCTGCCTTAGCCCAAGGCATATCACGCTTGAGACGATAGGTTACGTGAAGGAGGTAGTCCTTATTAGGGTCAAGTCCCTCGTTGAGTCCTGCGATTGTAATGCTCTTATGGCTTCTTGCTGGTACGCTACCAAGCTCAAGATCGCCCTTCTTAACGGTTACACCATCAGCTGTCAGGCTATAAGACATTGCATAACCACTAAGGTCATCAGAGTAGTAGTTCTTATTGAACACGTCCAAAGTAGCTGTCTTAGCGTCCTTCCAGCTTGTACCAATATACTGGTAAACCTTCTTCACCTCAAAATACTGTGGTTTTGGAGCCTCATCACCGAAGATAACACCGTTCATAACAAACTGTCCATCGTTAGGCGTATCACCGAAGTCACCACCGTAAGCAAGGTAACGCTTGCCATCCTTTGTGTAGTTATACATACTCTGGTCAATCCAGTCCCAGATAGCACCACCCATAAAGAAGTTGGTTGACTCTATTGCCTCCCAGTAGTCAACGAGGTTACCCACAGCGTTACCCATCGAATGGGCATACTCTGAAATATGGAAAGGATACTTAAGACCCATCTTACCCTTCACCGCATCACGGGTCCAAGCAATACTTGGATACTGGTTAGAACCCATGTCCACGATGTCGTTGTTGCGCTCATACTGTACTGGTCTTGAAGCATCGTAAGCCTTCAAAGAGTCGTAGGCTACGACGAAGTTATGACCCGGTCCTGCCTCGTTACCCAAACTCCAGATAACGATAGAAGGCTGGTTGACGAGCTGTCGAGTCATAGTCATCACACGGTCAACGTGTGCTGCTTGGAACTCTGGTACGTGAGAAAGCGATGCCTTGCCATAAAAATACTCATGGCTCTCGATGTTTGCCTCGCTCTCCAAGTAAATACCATACTTGTTGCAGAGATAATAGAAGTAAGGGTCGTTAGGATAGTGAGAGGTACGCACGTGGTTGATATTCGCACGTTTCATCAGCATAATCTCACGTTCCATCTGCTCACGAGAGATAACCTTACCCGTCAATGGGTTGGTATCGTGGCGGTTAACACCCTTGAGTTTCACTGGTTTACCATTAATATAATAATATCTTCCAGCCAAACCAAACTCGTCCTGACTTGCAGGTGTATCCTTAATCTCAACTGTACGGAAACCAGTTTGGAAGCTGATGGTCTCAACAACCTTCTTACCCTGCATCAACTCACCAACAACAACATAGACGTTAGGCTCTTCAGCTGTCCATGCTACCGCATTGTTCACGGTAAGTGTCTGACGAACGTCAGTCTGTCCCTTGCTGCCACAAGCGGTCTTAGCCTTCGCATCCTCGAAAGTAGCAACCAACTCGTTGTCGTCAGCAAAGAGTCTGTTCTTATAGATGCTCCAACGAAGGTGGAGATCCTTTGCATTCTTTGTTGTGAGGTTCTGCAATGTTGTGTTGAGGTCAACAGTTCCCTTACCATCAGCAAATGAAGGGATTGCTTTCACGTCAGCGATATGTACCTTTGGAGTTGCTGTAACATTCACGCTACGGAAGATACCCGGCAGACGGAACATATCCTGCGCCTCGAGGAAGCTACCGTCTGATGAACGATAAACCTCTACTGCCACCTCGTTCTTACCCTTAGTGATATAAGGGGTGATATCGAATTGTGCCGTGTTGCGCGAGTTCTTTGAGAAGCCCACGTAACGACCGTTAATCCATAAATAGAAGAATGAGTCTACACCATCAAAGTTAAGGTAGACTTCCTTGCCGTCCCAAGTTGCTGGGATATCAAAGCTTCTTCTGAACGACCCCACCTCATTACGATATTCGTAAGTGGTATAGTTCTTTGGCGGTTCACGCATAACACCCTTCTTCCAGTCACCCGGTTCGATGTTATACTTAAAGATAACCCACTGATTCACATAGATTGGTACACCATACTTCAGTGTTCCATCCTTCTGAATACCTGCCATATTCCAGCTTACTGGCACCTGCAGACGATCCCACTTGCTGTCATCATAACCCTTTGTAAAGAAGTCCTTTGGACGCTCATCAGGGTTCTTTGAGAAGTGGAAACTCCATTCTCCTTCGAGAGAAAGGTAGTCCTTTGCAAACTCTGGCAATACCTTTCTTGCATCGTCAACCGACGAGAAAGAAGAGAAAATCGCACGAGCTGGCAGCTTGTTGTAACCCAGTGCATCGGGCGCCTGCCATTCATTACCAGTTGGTGCTGTAGCCTGACCGAAGAGATAGCCTCCCGCAGGGTAGTCATCAGCCTGTATAGGCGCAGCTGTTAATGACGATAATAATAAACCGAATAAAAATTGTTTATGCATAATAGTTAGGTGTTATACTCTATCTGATGTGTCTCTGACTACCTTTCTTAAAGGCTTCTCTAAAGACTCTATGAGGCTGTTACTCAGCACACAAGCCCCAGCTCTTTTTCAACGCAGGCAAAGTTAATAAAAAAAAACAAATAAGCAATAGGAAAGAGAGGATATTATGTAAATAATACACTATTCTTTGGTTGGTTGATGAGTAGATAAGTTGATGAGGTAACTATAAAGACATAAGAGCATAAAAGGTATAAGAACACAAGAAGAACAGAGTATAAAATAACATTGGTTATAAACAAAAAATGAATTATTTTCATGAAAAAAAATATTTTTGTTCGTGAAAATAAATATTTCTTTTCATGAAAATAAATTCTTTTTCTCGTGAAAATAATTCCGAGTTTGTAGTTTATAGGCAGGCAACTGTGAGTCCTGCCATTACGATGCTGACCATACTCATGAGCTTGATAAGTATGTTAAGCGATGGACCAGAAGTGTCTTTGAATGGGTCGCCAACGGTGTCACCGACAATTGTTGCTTTGTGGGAATCAGAGCCTTTACCGCCAAAGTTACCCTCCTCGACATACTTCTTCGCATTGTCCCACGCACCACCTGCATTCGACATGAACACGGCAAGCGTGAAGCCAGCTGCCAAACCGCCTACTAACAAGCCCAATACGCCTGCTACACCGAGCAACAGACCTACGATGACGGGAATGATGATTGCCAAGAGAGACGGGATAATCATCTCGTGTTGGGCGCTCTGTGTACTGATTTCCACGCATCGTCCGTAATCTGGTGTGCCTGTTCCTTCTAATATTCCCTTAATCTCACGGAACTGACGGCGCACTTCTGCCACCATCTTGCCAGCTGCTCTACCTACTGCACCCATTGTCAGTCCGCAGAAGAGGAAGGCTGCCATGGCACCAATGAACGCACCGACAAGAACCTTTGGATTCATCAGATTTACTTGGAAGAAGTTCATGAAATCTGGAATCGTTGCCTTTGTCGCATCAATGGTCTCGCCTGCAACGTTGGTCATCTGCGTACCGACACGAGCCATCGCAATCTTAATTTCTTCGATGTAAGAAGCCAATAGCGCCAATGCTGTCAGTGCAGCCGAACCAATAGCAAAGCCCTTACCCGTAGCTGCTGTGGTATTACCCAAGGCATCAAGGGCATCTGTGCGATGGCGCACTTCCGCTCCTAACTCGCTCATCTCAGCGTTTCCGCCAGCATTGTCGGCAATCGGTCCGTAAGCATCTGTCGCCAAAGTGATGCCCAAGGTGGAGAGCATACCAACCGCAGCGATACCGATACCATAAAGTCCGTGTTGAATAGAAAGTGCCGACATAGACATATCAAAGCGGTTGGCGCAGAGGTAACTCAGCATGATAGCTACGGAAATAGAAAGGACAGGAATACAGGTTGAAATCATACCCGTACCAATACCTTTTATAATAACTGTTGCCGAGCCCGTCTGACTTGCCTCAGAAATAGCCTTTGTTGGCGTGTAACTCTGTGAAGTATAGTACTCCGTTGCCTGACCGATGATAACTCCAGCAGCCAAACCAGCAATCACTGAGAAGCTAACACCGAGCCAATTTTCCAAGCCTAAGAGGTAGAGAATTAGGAAACTGGCAGCAGCAATGAGTACGGCAGCTGTGTTCGTGCCAAGTCCTAAGGCGTGGAGGAGGTCCTTCATCGTAGCACCTTCTTTCGTTCTTACTAAGAAGATACCAAACAAACTTAAGAAAACACCTACGGCAGCGATGAGCATTGGCGCAATGACGGCACGCAACTGCATCTCGCCCGATGAGGCTGCAAAGGCGGTTGCACCCAAGGCAGCGGTAGAAAGAATCGAACCACAGTAGCTCTCGTATAGATCGGCACCCATACCCGCCACGTCACCCACGTTGTCGCCCACGTTGTCGGCAATCGTTGC
>CAMUQM010000117.1 GCA_947095945.1 uncultured Prevotella sp. | reverse complement strand
ACATAATAGACTCCAGCATGGAGTAGGGGGTCGAACGTAAAGTTAGGTCTTGTTTCCAACCAGAAGCCTTCCTTGCACCAAGGAATGGGCTGAGGACTTAACGCAGGATTAATCTTATTCGTTTCCTCTGACAACTTGAAAAGGTTTAGACGGATACTCACAGGAGGAGTTACTTGTAAGCCTTTCAGAAATGTTTGATAAAGTTCATCTCCGAAAAGTTTGCGAGTATAGGTCGTAAAGGCAAGAGGAAGTTCCTTTTCTACTTCTTCTATAGTCCTTGTTTCTTGCCCCTCTTGCGTAAAAGAGCAAGGAGATTGTTTTGCCTGATATGGTTGACTATTATCTTTAATCATATAGCTTAGGGGATATCAATGATAATCATACCATCATCATCGAGACTTTCCTTCTTCTTAGGTTTTGGCTGTTGCTTAAGATTACCCTTCTCGTCAAACATTCCGTATGTGGTACGAAGGACCGTAAACTCAGTTCGACGGTTCAGCTGATTGGCTATCTCTTGCTTCTCCTTATCGAGTTTCTTAATGAAATCTTCAGTAAGTACGTCGTTTTCTTTCAGCCATGAATATTTCTCTGTGACCTTCTTACGAATCTTCTTAGGACGCTCCTTGCCATATCCGACAGGTGTAAGACGTTCTTTAACAATACCATGTGTGGTAAGATAAGCCACTACTGCATCTGCACGTCGTTGTGAAAGGCGTTTATTGTAATCAGCAGAACCAAGATAATCGGTGTGAGCTGAGAGTTCTATTGTTACGTTTGGATTCTCTTTGAGTAGGTTGACAAGAGCATCCAAAGCCTTCTCTGATTCAAGACGAAGCGTTGCCTTATCAAAGTCATAGAAGATGTTATCTATCAAAACAGGTACATTTATTCCTGCTAAAGCAAACTGAAGCGTATGTACCTTAGAGTCTTCAACAGCACCAACCTTTATCTCTTCCTTATGATTTAAGTATCCGTTGCAGGTTGCAAGGAAGATATAATTAACACCGGGTTGTATCTCTTGCTCAAAAGAACCATCTCCCTTGACAGCTAACTTCTTGTTAGTACCATCATCACCTACCATGAATATCTGCGCAGCTGGTAACTCATAACCATCCATTTCATAGACCCATCCCTTAACAGTCTGAATGATTTCGGGGAGTTCAAAACTATAGATATGATCCCAACCACGTCCATCACCGCGGTTTGAAGAGAAGAAACCACGATTGTGAATGCCCTCGAAAGTCATACCAAAGTCGTCACCTTGCGAATTAAGAGGATATCCCGGATGTTCTAAGTGATAGCGACGATCATTGCCAACCTTAGCTATAAAGATGTCAAGACCACCTAAACCACCATGTCCATTACTTGAGAAGTAAAGGTCACCATTTGGTCGGAAAGTAGGGAATTCTTCGTCTCCGAGTGTATTGATAGGCTCTCCGAGGTTTTCAACACCTCCCGTAGTACCACCTGTTAAACGTACACGCCAGATGTCAAGTCCACCCTTTCCGCCTGGCATATCACTTGTGAAATAAAGCCAATTACCATCTGGTGAAACTGCTGGATGCGCAAAACTTGATAGAGTGTCACGGCTAATTTCTAACTTCGTTGCCTTTCCCCAAGCTGCATCAGAGCGATTACTCACCGCTATTTGGGCATAACGAGGATTGCTGGGGTCGATCAAGCACTGTGTAATATACATCTCCCTACCATCTGCAGAGAAAGCAGGTGTACCCTCATCTGCCTCTGTGTTCAATGCAGACTCAATGGCCTTTGGAGTACTCCATTTTCCTTTATCATCCTTTTCACTAAGGAAGATGTCACCAGCCTTTGCACCAGTAATACCGCTCACATCATCACCTTTAGCTTCATTTCGTGTTGAAGTAAAGTAAAGCTGTTCGTATTTATCACCAAAAAGCATTGGCGAATAATCCTGTCGACGTGAGTTAAACACGTCCATTCGTTTCACAATATACTTCGAACCACGCTCTTTTACGCCAGCAGCTATTGATGCAGCCTGTAGTTCCTGAGCAATAAGTTGATTGTTAGGCATCGAATCAAGTGCTATGCGATACTCCTTAACCGCCTCCGCATAGCTACCTTCCTTCATCAGATTATGAGCCAAACGCTTATGTGTCTCACCATTATCCAACTTATAACGGATAGCATTTCTATAGGCAGCTATTGCTCGTTGAGAAGACGAAATGCGTTCATAGCATTCAGCCATCTTCAAAGACAGCTCACCACGTTGACGTCTATCCTTTGGTGATGTGCGCTGATAAGCGGTCTTAAATTGGGTCGCCGCATCATAATACTCGCCCAAGGAAAGGTGTTTTTCGCCTTTCTTTATGTTTCTATCTACACCGCATGCAGTCAGTATCATAGTAATACTAACAGCTAACAGAAGATTCTGTTTCTGTCTGCGAAGTATGTGTAAAAGCCTTAGGTAGTTCATATTAATATTCTAACGCTTGTACTATCAATTTATTGCCTATGCCCTTTAACAGTTTTCTGTTAAAACAATCAACTCGTCAACTTGTTTACTTGTCAACTTGTCAACCAACTTATAGCTCCACAACCGTGATACCTGCGCCACCAAACTGTACGTGTTCATCACGATAGTTTGTAACGTTAGGAACACTGCCAAGGTACTGTCGAATAAGCTGACGAAGTATTCCGTTGCCTTTTCCATGAAGAATACGCACCTGACTTGCCCCAACAAGGATAGCATCGTCTATAAAATATTGCACCTGATTTAAGGCTTCATCAGCCCTCATACCACGTACATCCAACTCTTGACGGAACTGGTTACGATGCTTATCAATGGTTTCACGCGTCTCACGACTATAGTTATATGCTTGGAATTGCTTTTGTTCAGACTGAATTGTAGCTGTATCTACGTGCTCCAGACGGCTTACAGCCATCTTTGTTCTCATTCCTCCAAAGATAACAGTTGCCTGCTTTCCTTCAATTGATTCAACCTTTCCAACGGTCGTAAGACCCTTTATCCGTACGGAATCACCAGCCATAACGACTCCGCCACCTTGCTGTTTACGTACCGCATTCTTCAATGCTTCCGCAGCAGCCTGCTGTTTACTCGCCTTTTCTTTCAAATGCTGTTCGTGGCGTTCCTTACGACTCTTAATCTTGTCAACCTTCTTCTGGAAATCGTCATCAGAGAGTAATCCGCTACTTTTTAGTTTCTTCTTATTAGAGGTTTCAGCCTTATCATTCTTGTTTCCATCCAATAATCCTGCCTCATAAGCAGCCAATTCCTGACGAATACGTTTGGTCTCCTCCTTCTCAGCCTGCTTTTCTCTGATTTCTCGGATAGCGTTTTCTATACGACGATTGCTCTCCTTGATAATCTCTTCTGCTTGTGCCTTAGCACGGTTAAGAATCTCCTTACGGCTTTGTTCTAACGCAGCAATATCTTTTTCATATTGACTGATACGTTTCTCTAACTCCTTCTCGTGACTATGAATTGTCTGACGTTTGTTCTCCCAATAACGCTTGTCTCGAACAATATCCTGTAAGTATTTGTCACTCTGAATATAATCAGAACCTACAATCTCTGATGCATCACGGATTACTTCCTCAGGTATTCCCGTCTTTCGAGCAATCTCAATAGCAAATGAACTACCCGGTCTACCGATAGCTAACTGGAAGAGTGGGCGCATTTCGTGACGATCATAAAGCATCGCTCCATTGGCTGTTCCCGGATGTTCTTCTGCAAAATGCTTAAGGTTCTGATAGTGAGTTGTAATCACAGCCCAAGCATGTTTCTGCCAAAACTGACGTAAAACAGACTCTGCGATAGCTCCACCAATCTGTGGTTCTGTACCAGTTCCGAACTCGTCAATAAGGATAAGCGTACGATCTGAAGCACGCCGCATCATCATCTTCATATTCATCAAGTGTGAAGAATAGGTACTAAGGTCATTCTCAATACTCTGTTCATCACCGATATCAATCATAATATCCGTAAAGATACCGGTTGTTGAGCGATCACCAACAGGAATTGAAAGCCCACACTGAAGCATATATTGAAGTAGGCCCACCGTCTTCAAACAAACAGATTTACCACCTGCATTCGGACCAGAGATAATCAACAGGTGCTTGTCTTTGGTGAGTTGAATATCGAGAGGAACAACACTTGAAGGCACGTTGCGTGTCTCATTCTCTTCTTCTAATATCGTATCGTACTCCTGACTATTATCAACTTCATTAGAAACTTTATCTATATTGTTATTATATGTAGACAGTGAAGGGGTTAATCTCATGTTATTTTTCCTCTCTAAAGACAATTGAAGCAGAGGATGAATGGCTCTTATCCAATCAATATGAGGCGTATCAGCCACTTGAGGTTCAAAACTCTTAAAGAGTTTGGCAAGCTCAGCTTTCGCACGAATAAAGTCTACTGCAGCCATAAGATTGTAAGAGTCGAGTATCTCACGCACATTAGGACGTACTTGTTTAGCGAACTCTGTGAGAATTCGAATCATCTCTCTTCGCTCCTCATTCTCAAGTTCACGAACCTTATTGTTGGCTTCAACAACCTCTGTTGGCTCTATATAGACAGTTTTACCCGTAGCACTCTCATCATGTACAATACCCGAAATCTTACGCTTCAAGCCCGGTGCAACAGGAATAACCAGTCGACCATCACGCAAGGTAGGTGTGACATCTTTCTCCACAAGCCCTTCTCCTTGTGCAGCACGCAAGATACCATATAGTGTACGAGAAATACTTCCTTCAATACGAGCAAGTTCACGACGAATTTGCAGCAGTTCAGGAGAAGCATTATCACGCATCTTACCGAATTTATCGATTATCTGCGAAATACGCTGAACAAGCAAAGGGAAGGTTGCAACACCATCGGCAAGGTTGTAGAGAGCAGGGTAGTAATGGCGTATTTCGCCCTGTTCAGTCTCCTCTCCACGGCTCAGAAAGTTCACAATAGCAATAATAGTCTCTAATGAACGCTTCAAATCAAAGAGTTCTTCCACCTCCATGTGAGTTCCTTCCAAACGAATTCGTGCTACACTTTCGCGTACATCAAAGAAATTGTCTAATGGGAAGTCGTCCTGTCCTTCTTGTATTCTGCGAAATTCTCTAATCTCTTCCAGCCAAGTGTTTACCTGTGTGGCATCGGTAGAAAAGTTCATCGCATCTATCCGTTCCTTTCCTAAAGGGGAGAGACAGCGTGCCCGCAGAAGTGAACGCACTTCTGTAAAGCCAATCTTTTGCTCAAAGTTCTTGGGATATATCATTTGTTTTATCTTCTCAATAGTTTTATTTGTAGATAATTATAATAATATTGTTCTCGCTAAAAAGCTGCAGAACCAACAATCTTTATTTGCAGATATATGAAACCGCCTATTAAACTGCAAATTTACGAAATGTTTCTGTAATACGGATAGTATAAGAGCAGAACCTTTGAAGATGATATTAAAACAAAATATTACCTCCAAAAAGAGGAGGGGAATATCAATAAAGTAGATTATGAAAAAGTTTCGTTGCTTTAAAAGGTTATAAAAATAATTTTGAAGATGTGTGTTTATCTGATATTACACCCTAAAGGGGAATATATTGAAAGGGAAAAATTAAAGGTTCTTCCATTAAATGCTTAGATTAGAAATAGAGTAAAGGCTTATACACCTGCATGGTATGACTGCCCAAAATTATATGGTCTTACAAGGGGTAAACTACAAGGTAAAAAGCAGAAAAGACAAATAAATACTTTGCCTACCCATTACCATGTCTTTCCGTCTTCTACAAGCAACTTATTCCCTTATTAATAGATGCGTGTAAATTATTTTCATGCAAATCAAAACCAATATATGCTCTTTCAGCTTTGAAAAGACGCCTAATTGACTTGCAATAGATGCCCTTTTGGAGTGTTACTAACGCCCTTTTGAAGTCCAATTAAGCACCTTTTCTTGCACGTTTTTGCAACTATTTGATAGTCTGATGGTTATAAAGTCGGCTTTTCTTATGTTTTTGGAGGTGAAATAATCACTATTGCTTTCTTTTTATGTAATGATTTTTCAGAGTCTAAGTGCAGGAGGCTGGTGTAGTAAAAACTATCTTTTGATATTTAAAGGCACATTGTATAAAAAAGACGGGAATGATATGTTTGTATCACTCTCGTCTATTATATTATTTGCAATTTATCTTAGATAGACTTGTATCCGTTTGTGCTGTTATTCTCAAGCAAGTCTTTAAGATTCAGCTCTCTACCGCCATGGGCTTCGTAAGCTTCTCTCATTTCTTCCTCGCCCTCAGCCTCTTCTTCAGAGTGAACGAATGTAACACACTTGTCTTTAAGTTCTGCGACTACCCAGCCAATCAATGCGATGATAAGCAGTG
>CAMUQM010000116.1 GCA_947095945.1 uncultured Prevotella sp. | reverse complement strand
CATACCGCCATAATGCTTGCGGAAGAAGATAAGCATGGCATCATAGAAGACGTGAACATATCGGAAGCTGGACTTCTGCGTACTCTCGCCCTTATAGTGCAGGATGCGCACAGGCAGATACCAGTTTTCAAAACCGCCTTTCAGCAGTCGATAACTCAGGTCGACATCCTCGCCATACATGAAGAAATCCTCGTCTAAGAGTCCTACTTTGTCTAAGGCAGACTTGCGCAGGAAGCAGTAGGCACCACTGATTACCTCTATCTTGCCCGGAACATCCCACGACAAACTACCCATATAATAATGTGCAAAGCGATCGCTCTGTGGGAAGTACTTGCAAAGTCCTATCATCTTATAGAACGAAACCAAAGGAGAAGGCAAGCCACGGCGGCTTTCTAACGCTCGTTCACCGAGGTGGGTAAGCATCTGTACGCCATGCCCTCCCGCTGCTGGGTGGCTATCCATAAAGTCGATAGAAGCACGGATAACATCCTCGCCCACAACCGTGTCGGGATTTAATAGCAAGACATATTCGCCCTTACTCTGCCGAATCGCAATATTATTGCCACAAGCAAAACCTAAGTTATGCGCACTGGCAATGAAATGAACGTCAGGGAAACGGCTGCGCAGGTAGGCTATAGAGCCATCGTGAGAATGATTGTCAACCACAAACACCTCTGCTTCAACGCCTTCCAAAGCACGCTGAAGACTCTTCAGACACTGTCCGAGATAGTACTTTACGTTATAGTTAACGATGACAACACTTAGTTTCATTTACTCCTGCTCTGAATTATCCATCGAACATTCATGCTCACAACGCTTCTTACTGGGATAGACAAAGAATAGACTCAACGCCAAGATGACAGCAAGATAGAAGAAACTTACGTTATCTCCGAAGGCATAGTAGAAGAAGGTATTGAGTATCATCGGGATACAAAGCATCATCATTCGCACACTACCCCAAAAGAGTAGCTTGCGACTGACGTGGCTCTCGTCCGTATGAAGGTCAGAGCGTACGTAGCCAATCTTGAAAAGGAAGAGCGAAAGTGGGATGGCAGCAAGGGTTAGCAGCTGCATCAGAAACTGCAAAGTGACCATTCTGGTGCTATCAACATCAATCCATCCACCGGGCAAAAGCAATTCAAGTTCGTACACCGCAATGATGAGCAGTGTGATAGCACAAGAGCCAAAAAGCTCTGTGAGAAGTATTTTTCTTGTTTTATCCATAGTCGTTTTAAGATTCAAAAGGTGTGCGGTTCAGAATACTTCTGCCCAACGTCACCTCGTCAGTATATTCAAGTTCGTCGCCAACAGAAATACCTCGTGCGATAACCGACAGCTTCACGTCGGCATCTTTCAGTTTGCGCGAGATATAGAAGTTAGTCGTGTCGCCCTCCATCGTACTGGCAAGGGCAAGGATAATCTCCTTCACAGTCCCTTCTTCCACGCGCTGTACGAGCGATTCAATCTCTAAGTCGTGCGGTCCGATACCATCCATCGGAGAGATGATACCCCCCAAGACGTGGTAAAGTCCATGGAACTGCTGCGTGTTCTCAATCGCCATAACGTCCTGAATGTTCTCTACCACACAGACCACAGAGGCATCTCTGCGTGGGTCAGAACAGATAGAGCATACCTCGTTATCGGAAATGTTATGGCACACCTTGCAATACTTCACATCGTGTTTCACACGAATGACAGCATCGGCAAAGCTATCCACGTCTTCTGTTGACTGGCGTAGCAGATGCAAAACAAGGCGCAGAGCGGTTTTACGCCCCACACCCGGCAACTGTGAGAAAGCCTCTACGGCACGTTCTAAGAGTTGAGAAGGATATTGTTGCATTTAAAATTAATTCTCGTAGGTAGGAGATTTCAAAGAGCGATTTGCTATTGCAAACCTCTTTTCTTTGCTTAATAGTCAATAGGAACTGCCGCTTGATTGGAGAGATATAGGGAAACACTTCGGAGTGCATCCCTATATAACAGCCAATGCTTAAAATATCAGTTGCTTCCCTTTCGATTAATCATCAAAGAGGTAGACACCGATACCAAGCTTCAAGCCCACTGTCGAATAGTTATGTGTCTTGAATGACTGGTCATAGTAAAGCGCAGGCTCAATCGTCACCGAACGGTTGATAAAGAAGGCATAACCTACCTCAACACCCGGCATCAGGTCGTTATAGTTGTGGTTGGCATGGAGAAGTTTCACACCCGCACCCAAGTAGAGTCCGTTCTGTGTGATATAATAACGTCCACCAACACCTACGCTGATATGGTCGGCAACAGCCTCAGAACCATTGTGTACAGCATCAAAAGTAGCCAGTACCATAAGATTATCCCAAGGGAAGTAACCAGCCTTTGCCTGCACACCTAAATTTAATCCGTCCTGACCATTATAGTGCAAGTCAAGTCCTGTCAGGGAAGCACCTAAATAGCCCTTACCTTCTTGAAACTGTGCAAATGCACCGATACTCACTACCATTGCTGCAACGAGCAGCATAAATCTTTTTATCATAGCAATATTTACGATATAAATAATAATTTAGGATTGACAAGTAATACCATAGGTTTATGTCAATAAACTTAAGACAAAGGTAAGGATAATATTTGGAATGAGGAAAAAATTGACATTCTTTATAAAATAGATGGTGACACCAAGGCTTTTCCCTATCATTTCATGGCAAGCAAATTCAGTCCCATTGTCAGTTGTAATAGACTTGACATGCTCTTTGAATGGAGATGGCAAATATATTACAGTGCGTGCTAACTCTTTGCATTTTTCCCCTTTGATATTCTATTATGCCATGCAACATGCAGGTTATCTTCTATCTATGATTTGTCTTTGAACAAATAAAGCAGCTATAGGCAAAGTCCCATACTTTCTTCGTTAATTTCTTTTCTACTTCTACAATTCTTTATTTAATATTACGACTTTCTTCTATTAGTTTTTCTTTTGATGGTAATTTTTCTGCGTTAAGGACGAAGGCTATTTTCTCATCATATATTAAAGTTAAATATCCTTTATGTTCCCATTCTTTTAATACAGGAAGTATTCTTTCCCTTTCTGTATATATAATTGGAGGAAAGCCATCCCATGTCCAGATAGGACTATATGCAAATGGATCATGACAAATATAAGTTGCCAATACACGAATAATTTTTATTCTCTTCATATTATTTTAATGTTATTGTTCTACCTGTTTCAAGTTCACCATTCTCATCAATCATTATTTGAAATTCAGGCTCTCCTCTATTAGTTGTTCTTTTGATGGTAATTTCTCTGGAATAAAAGAAAAAACAATGTCGTCATCTTCTATTAATTTTATATATCCATTTTCCTGCCATTTCAACAAAATGGGTCTAATTCTTTTATAATTATTTCGAATATTTTTATTTAGCGCATCTAATAAATTCCAATCAACAATTGGAGACATCAAATAAATATTATCGTGATAAATATAATTTATTATTATTATTATTAATCTACTACGTTTCATAACTCATGTGTTATTTGAAGGTTATGACTTCTCCTGTTTTTAGATTTGTCATTCTTGTTAATTTAATTTTAGATTGTGTTATAAATTGCGCCTGCTTTCTTACCGCTTCGTATTTTAAGCGATTCAGTCGAATGTGTTGAAGGGTCTATAGTTTCTTAGTCCATGTATTATTTATTGGTTCTTTTATTAAGCTATTTGCTTACTCATAAGTGTATTAAAAGCAAAAGTTCCACCCTGGTACGCATTCAAAAGAGGCGTGGTGGAAACTATCACTACAAAGATAGTTCTTTTATTTAAATCTTGCAAGTTTTTAAATTAAATCTTTGAAAATCATGGAAAAAGGTAAATTAAAGTATGAATAGAAAAGCTATTGTTCTCTGGTTTAAAAGTGTTTGTAAACTATTTTCACTCATCTCAAAACCAATACATGCTCTTTAGGGGTCTAAAAGATGCTCTTTCGGCTTGCAAAAGGTACCCTTTAAGGTTCTTACTAACGCCCTTTTGAACCCTTACTAAGCACCTTTTGAAATGCAGTTTCACAAACGCTTGATAACGAACAGTTTACGCGAGTATTGCTGATGCTCGTTTTTAGCCTTGTTATCGGACTTTTTTCAGCTTGTTTTGTAAAGAAAATTCGAATAATTCAAGTGGCAAAGTTTCAAAGAGACTTTGATTACAAGGAGAGAAAAACCACATATTCATCGGAAAGAAAGAGAGATAGTTTCCATGAAGAAAGCAGATTTTATCACTCCTCATTCAGCATAAACCGCTTTTTAGCGTGGATTTAACGTGTATTTCGTCACAATATATTAAAAAACGAATAGAAGTCATCTACCATACGAAATAATTTAGTAATTTTGTCCTCGGTGGCTATTGTGGTTTCTGTTTGTAGTTCTTTAGAGAGCACACGATAAAGGGGTAGAATTACATTATCACTGAATTTACAGATACTTATACCCCATTGAACTCAGATTATTTAGTCCCTCAAATTCACGTATATTATTATTTCATATATGAAGAAGCTTTTTTTATTTACGCTCCTTTGCGTAATAACGATTACATCACAAGCACAGACGAATCTTTCTGACTATCTCACGAAGCGGATGCCGAAGCGAGAGACACGTGCCGTTTGGCTGACGACACTTGCCAGTCTTGACTGGCCAAAGATCTATGCACGGTCGGAGGAGAGTATTGAGCAGCAGAAGCAGGAACTGATTGATATTCTCGACAAATACCAGAAGGCGAATATCAACACGGTTCTTTTGCAGGCGCGTGTGCGTGCGGCAACGATCTATCCGTCAGATATTGAGCCATGGGACCAGTGTATCACTGGCGTTGAGGGTAGAGCACCGGGCTATGGCTACGACCCGCTTGCCTTTGCTGTTGAGGAATGTCACAAACGTGGCATGGAGATTCACGCATGGATTGCAACAATTCCGGTTGGCGCAAAGAATTCTTTGGGTTGCAGAACACTTGCACAAAAGGGTTTCCGTATCAGAAGTTATTCAACGGGTTCTTATCTCGACCCTGCCGATCCAAGTGTTGCCCCTTATTTGGCTTCTATCTGTGGAGAGATTGTAAGAAAGTATGATGTCGACGGTATCAACCTCGATTATATCCGCTATCCTGACGGCTGGCCACGCCCTTCTTATCGTAGTGGCGACACGCCCGACCAACGTCGTAGCAATATCACAGCCATTGTTCGTGCTATCCATGACGAGGTGAAAAGTGTTAAACCATGGGTGAAGATGTCGTGCTCGCCAATCGGTAAGCATGCCGACCTCAGCCGTTATAGTTCAAAGAATTTCAATGCACGTGATCGTGTTTCACAGGAGGCGCAGGAGTGGATGAGATTAGGCTTGATGGACCAGCTTTACCCGATGCAATACTTCCGTGGTGACAACTATTATCCGTTTGTTACCGACTGGGTAGAGAATGCTTATAAGCGTGAGATTGTAACGGGTTTAGGTACTTACTTTCTCGATCCTCGTGAGGGAAATTGGACGTTGGGTGAACTGACTCGCCAAATGTATGTCAGTCGTGACCTCGGAGTGGGTCATGCTCATTTCCGTTCTTACTTCCTTACCTCCAACAAGCAGGGTGTATACGACTTTGAGAAGCAGTTTAATGCCGCCCTTTCCCTCCCTCACAAGATGCAGGGCGTAGTTTCTACGGCAGCCTCTCCATACGCCGTCAATTCCTCATTGGTAGAACGTCGAGAAGATAAGTCGGTGACACTGAAGTGGAAGGCAGTCACTCCTTATTATAATATATATGCCAGCTATACCTATCCAGTTGATACAGAAGATGCTCGCAACCTGCTCTTTGCACGCTATTCTGCGCAAACACTCCAGCTGAAGAATGTTAATCCTAACCTCTATTTTGCTGTTAGGGGTATGGATCGTTACGGCCATGAGACGGCTGCTTTGCAGGAGAATGTGAACTCTTCAACCCTCCCCTCTTCTCATGCTGTACTGTTAGAGAATGATGGTCAAAACCTTACCCTCCCTGCTGTAGCAAAACTTACGGATGCCGACCACTATGTCGTCCTCTCCTTGCAGGGTGTTATCCTCCGCATTGTGAGTGCTAAATCCATTAGAAACAACCAGTTATATGTCGGTTCTCTGTCCGACGGTATGTATTCCCTCAAGGTCTACAACCGCAAGAAAAAGTCCTTCATCTTAGGCTCGTTCATGGTCAAGAGGACTTCGTAGTAGACAAGTTAACGAGTAGACGAGTGAACAAGTTACTTGTAGACATGATAAGTTTTAAGACAGAGTAACAGAAGAACGTGTTTAGTTGACGAGTAAACCAGTTGACGAGTGAACAAATTATATGTTTTGTTTGCTATCAACTGGTTTATTCGTTTTCTTTTATCAAGTAACTTGTTTACCTAACTACTCGTTAACTCGTCAACTAAACACGTTCTTCTGTTACTCTGTCTTATTACACAAGCAACTCGTTAACTTGACTACTCGTCAACTAAA
>CAMUQM010000115.1 GCA_947095945.1 uncultured Prevotella sp. | reverse complement strand
TCAATCTCAGGCCACAGACTTGTTGGACTACTGGTAACAATTTGAATAAGACTATCATTCTCAGCAACCTTGCTGGCAGGATAATAAACGTGATCGGTTATCAACTCACGACTCACAAAGAACCAATCTACAAGAAAAGCACGTTGCAAACCATATACTGCCGCACCTGTTATCTTAACATGTGTATCACGCCAAGCAAGTTTCTTTATTCCCTTTATATAACGCTTGGCAACATTCATACCACCAATAAAACCTACCTCACCATCAATAACACATATCTTTCTATGATTACGATAGTTCACCTTACTGGTAAATATTGGGAAGCGTACAGGCATAAAAGGATATACCTCTATCCCCTCAGCACGCATACGTTCAAAGAAACGATTCTTTGTTTTCCAAGAACCTACATCATCATAGATAACACGGACCTCAACTCCCTGTCGTGCCTTGTCTATCAACGTATCAGCTACAATTTGTCCCAAGGGGTCGCTGGCTATGATGAAAGTATCTAAATGGATGTGGTGTTCAGCCTTACCAATCTCCATCAGTAGAGATGGGAAGAACTCATATCCTGAAGTATAAATCTCTGTTTCGTTGTTCTTAAAAGGTAAGGCCCAGTTCTGATTCATAAAGAGTTTGATGAGTTCGCGATACTCAATAGGCAGATGGAGTCGCTTCTGTTCAACAAACTCCAACATGGAATGCTTTGTCAGCTGATCCATACTATACTGCCATATCTTACGCTCTTTCCGTGTGGTCTGACCAAAGAAGAAATAAAGAATAATGCCTAACATTGGGATAAACGTTAGCACCAACATCCACGCCATTGTCTTGGCTGGCTGTCGGTTATCCATCAATACGCGCACCATTACAATAATGATGACAACAACGTAGATTGCTAAGAATGCCCAATGAACATAAATCATCTATATTCTTCTTTTCATTAATTCTTTGAAATGTCTGCTCTGCTGATTCTTTCTTTTTCTCGCAACTGCTGTATATATGCCAATTCATCTAAGGCAAAGTCACCACTTTCTGGGTCATCAATCATCTGACGAAGTATTTCTTCCGCCTCATCAAGCCTCCGCAACTCTATCAAAACATAAGCTTTTCGTCGATAAAGGAAGTGCAAAAAAGGACGTAACGACTGCTCAACCTCACCTTCCTCATCTTCAGAAATCGAGGTGTGCAAATCCTCCAGAATACCGTCAATGGTCATCAGCGAACGATAGTCACCCAAATAAATCATACAGTTCACATACTCCTCAGCATAGAGCGCACGATTAAGCCCGATTACAAACGTAAGGTAATAATAAGCTCGGTCATACTGGCGCAACTCGTTATAGCAGAAACCCAACATATAACATACCTCAAAGAAGAGGCTTCGTTCTGTCTTACTCTGTTTCTGTAAATATGAATTTAACAGCTGGTAAGCATTCTCCAAACAAGCAATAGCCTCATAATAACGCTTCTGACGATAGAGTGTTCGACTACGATAAACAAAACGAGCTGCATCCATATTTTCTACATTGGCTATCATCCGCTGCTCTTCCGTAAGCTGATTCTCCTCACCATTAGTCAGTTTACTCTTAGCTTCCTTCCACATATAGACGAACTCATCCTGCAACTGCTTTGTTGAACGAAGGTCGTATGCCAACAAGACTGAATGTGACTGCACCTGCACTTCCCTTGTATGAAGCGGTCTACCAGTACCAGACGGCAATGGCAACAATGTCGAAACAACCTGATAATAAAGCACATCATCACAACCATCAGCCTGCTGAATACTAAAAGTCATACGGCGACGTGTCGTAGGATGAGCTGGGAGGAAGAACACAAGATCAAGCATTGCCTTCTGTCGAACGAATGAACCATTTGCAATCAATGTATCAGAGAGATTGTAGGTAGCAATAGACTCACGGTCGTTGATGATTATAACGGCATCTGTGATAACTGTCAACTCTGAGAAGACAACATCCACATAACCGAAGACCTTATCCATCCACTGCCTTAAGGTAGCAGCTTCTTTATCATTCTGTCGCCACTCAGTCCCCTTCTTCTGATGTCTTAGTTCCTGTTCACGAAGTAGGAAGATGTCACGTTCAACTTCTTTTGAAGCCCATTCCAAGTCAGTTGTAGACGAGTTCTTAGCATCATTCTTTATGTCTGTCAGATTCCTTATAAAAGAATTCTGCCATGCAAACATATCAACCATTGCCGAAGAAAGAATATCTTGGGCACGGTCTTCATCTAATAGAAGAGCCGTCAGGATATGCAAGTCTATGACATTTGTTTCCTCATTGATAGTATAACTGAAGCGAGGTCCATCAGAGTTAAGGTTGAAATGGTTGCACACATGGCGCACAATATTTATATCTTTCATCTCAGCCTCAGCAAAGAAGAGAAACGACAACTCTACCTGTGGATGCTTACTGAAGATACGAATACCAAAATGTCCACTCTGAAATCCAAAGCGAACGATTGCAGCATCTTTCTCTTCTCGCCACTCTCCTATACAGTTGAGTTCCTTCAATGCCTTTGAAACTATCCTTTTATTCTCACCCATATCAAGGCTTGAGAGCCTAAGTGGGGGATTGAATAACTTTCTTATCAATTTCATCATACCAGAATATTAGTACCAGTTTTCTTTGCCAATTCATTACGAAGATTCTGTATCCTCATAATTTCTCCCATAACTTCTTGCATCTCTTCTGAATCCTTCACCTGCAGAAGTCGTGCATTCAGTTCCTTCAAATGGGAAGAAACATATTCCAAACGGAAATCAGCAACAAGATGTAGAACGCGATCACGTAATGTCTGTTCCGTTTCCTTCACCTGCAGACTCTCTGCAAGTTGGAAACGGTCTACACTCAATCTTACGGCTACAGATGAAATATCAATATCCGCATGCTGTGTGAAATACTCCTCAGCCTTGAAACCTTCATTATTACACTGCTCTACAGCTTCCTGCAATATCTTTGCATATAGCTCATTTGAGAAACTGAGGTTATCGCTTCCAAGGTCATAAGCTATGTATTGTGCTACGGTAAGATTGTATATCTGTCCGCTATTCTCATCTTTCACATCACGGAAGATAATCTTCTCACCATCCTTAATTACAGCCTGAATAAGCATCTCTTCTACCTTTGATGCCAATTGAGTAGATGTATCCACCTCCTCTTCTCTCTGTTGCTCTTCTATGACTACTGAGCGCTGTTTCTGTTGTTCGCGTGTCTGCTGTTCCCGATAGGAATAGATATTACGATTCATCTGTTCCATCAATGTACGCTCTGACACGCCAGTACGGTTAGCACACTCACGGATATAGGTATCACGGAGTATTGGGTCTTTGATAACAGAGATACTCTGAACAATTGAGCTGACAGCCTCTGAACGTTTAATCGGATCAGTGACACCATTCAAGAGTACATTAATCTTAAAGACAATAAAGTCGGTCTGATTATCTTCAATATATTTTCTGAAATCCTCCGCACTATAACTACGTGCGAACTCATCAGGGTCTTTACCGTCAGGAAGCAGCAGCACCTTCACATTCATACCCTCTGCCAACAGCATATCCGTACCGCGAAGGGCGGCATGCTGACCAGCTTCGTCACCATCATAGAGCAAAACGATGTTGGAAGTGAAGCGATGAAGAAGTCGAATCTGATGTACAGACAACGCCGTACCACTATTAGCTACAACATTCTCAATACCACACTGATGCATAGAGACAACGTCTGTGTATCCCTCCACCATATAGACAAGGTCGTGCTTGGCAATCGCTTTCTTTGCTTGGAAGATACCATAGAGTTCTCGTTCCTTATGATAGATAACGCTATCAGGAGAGTTAACATACTTCTGGCTTACACCTTTCGTTCTTTCATCCAACAAACGACCACCAAAAGCAGTGACCTTACCGCTCACGCCTACCCATGGAAACAACACACGTCCATTGAAGCGGTCGATAAGTTCTCCATTATCACGTTCGAAGCAAAGACCTGTCTTAACAAGGAAATCTTTCTGAAAACCAGCCTTTAAAGCTGCATCAGCAAAGGCATGACGACTCGACAGACAGAAACCTAATTGAAACTTACGAATAATATCATCTCTGAAACCACGACTGCGAAAATACTGCATGCCAATAGCTATACCATCAACATCGTTGTGCAAGATGTCACTAAAGTACTTTGCAGCCCACTCATTGACCAAGAACATTGATTCACGTTCATTCTCCTGCTGCTTTTCCTCATTCGTCAGTTCTCGCTCATGCACCTCAATATGATACTTATTCGCAAGCCATTTCAAGGCTTCAGGATAAGTCAATTGTTCATGCTCCATGATAAACTTCACCGCATTACCCGCTGCACCACACGAAAAGCATTTGTAAACACCTTTCACAGGGCTAACGGAGAAAGATGGTGTACGGTCATCATGAAAAGGGCACAAACCTTTATAGCTTGTTCCCGTCTTGCGTAAAGAAACGAAATCGCTGACTACCTCAACGATATTCGACGCATTCATAATCCTGTCTACGGTTGGTCTATCTATCATTATGCTACAAAGATAACACAAACCGATGAGATAGCAAAGTAAGAACTGGAAAAAGATAGATACCTCCTACAAGAAAGCCTTGACATAAACAGTCGACATCTATACCAAGATTTGATAAAATTCTCACATAGGATTCAATAAACGTTATATTCTTTCTTCACATCCTGCAGCAATTCCTCTTGTTTTCTTTCCTTCTTGCTCACAATAATCTTCATTGCAAAAGGTTGAGGCAATAAAAGAAATTCTGTTCCTTCACTCATCTTATTTTTCTGACAAGGTTGTGCCTCATAAATTGAGGTAACATTATAAACTTCAACACCTTTTTTCTTCTTTCCGTCAAACTCTTCCTGCATATAATTGGAATAACGGCAACTACTTAGATAGAAGTAATTATCTGCCTGCTGATACACTGCTTCAATGTCAATCTGCCAGTCCTTATACTTATGTCCGTATATAGCATTGATTGTTGAGCGCACAAGTGCATTAGTACGGTGCTGTACATTATAAGCCAACCCCGTAGAACGTTTTGCTCTGAGGATGACATTTTGTAGGGTATCTATACATAAATAGCCCGAATCTTTCCAATCTTTTTTCGACTTGAATAGAAGTTTTACCACATTGACACCCAAGCTTTCAGACTCATTATCCACATAGAACCGATGTTCTTTCACAAATTTCTCATCCATATCAGAAACAAAGTCATGATAAAGCGTGTTTTTAAGGTTACTATAGTCACAACCAGCTGACTTATCCTTAAAGGTGATAACATTCTCCAAGGGAGAGATTTCAAAGTATTTCTTCTTTCTTATCAGTCCATTACTTACAAAGCGATATAACACCGTATCGCCCACATTCTGTGTCTGATACTCATATCGTAGTAGTCCATTACCTTCATACCTCTTTGCTTTCGTCTTTACAAATTCCATCAACATGGGTTTAATCCATGCTGGCTCGCCCGCAGGACTCACGACAACTTCCGAAAGCAACTGCATACTTTGCTCCATAAACAGTGTATCAGACAATACTTTCACGCTTTCTTTCTGATAGTTTATATGAGAAATCATCAGATTATCAAAAGCAAAATCCACAACAACTCTCCCTTGTTGGTCGCTAAACGTACTCCTCACTTTCCCCATGTAGGTGGTATATACACTTGCTCTGCTCACTGGGATATTATTTGCTTTATCCCAAATAACGAACGCCTTCTGCGCAAATGAAGTCACAGAAAGACATAAAAAGACAATGCTAACGATAGTACGTTTATTCATTTGCTATATTAACTTTATTTATCTGCAAAATTCTTTTATCTTCAAGGAACTGCAAGTATCAAAACTTCAAAAGGGTTAGAACTCACCACGCAAAGGTATGAAAAAAGAAAAATACACACAATATTATCTTCTTATATTAGATAAATTATGTACTTATAAACATATTGTATCATAACTATATACGCCCTTTTTCACCATGACATATACACGCTCATGAAATTATTTTCATGAAAAAAAATATTTATCTTCATGAAAAGAAATATTTATTATCACGACAAAAAATATTTATTTACGTGAAAATAATGCCGAGATAAGCAAATGTAACAAGATAGAACAAGCTATAAAAGAGCTTTCTGATAGAACTTTTCCATTGGAATTAAGGGTATTATAAATAGTAAAGAAGAAGTTGCTATCCATCAACCCCTACACCATTTTTACGATATACATTCAAGTTTAAATCAGTTATCAGGATTCTACAGCTGCAAAATAAATAAAAGTACAATTTCGTTAAACGACAACCTCTCTTCTTACTCTCATAGAATAGCTCCTAACAAACATAAACACAGTTAAGCGGTTTTTGTGCAACTTTTTTTGTTTATGTTACAAAAAAACTGTACTTTTGCCCTCAACCAAAAACAATTGAATATTTAAATAACACATTATTATATTTATGAGTTTGAAAATTGT
>CAMUQM010000114.1 GCA_947095945.1 uncultured Prevotella sp. | reverse complement strand
ACTATTTTTAAGGTATAGTTTTGCAATAATCGAATTAAAATTACTAAATTTGTCAAAGAGAATGGAGGAATACTGTGCAAGTTAAAGGTATTGCCAAAAAACTAAAGACATTAAGATTGTATTTCTTTTGTCCTAAACTCCAATAGTTAGGATTTAGAAACAAATACCCATAACTTTACCAACCTCCTTCAAGCCTCAACTCATAAAAGAAAGACGTATGAAGAAAATCGTATTCTTAACAGGTGCAGGAATGTCCGTAGAAAGTGGCTTCAAGACTTTTCGCGGTAACGATGGATTATGGGAGGACTATCCTGTTGAACAGGTAGCAACGCACGAAGGGTGGCTTGCCAACCCCACACTCGTCAACAACTTCTATAACAATTTACGTAAAAAGCTCTATGCTGCCAAGCCGAACGAGGGTCATAGCCTTATCAAAGAACTTGAGAAAGACTACGACGTAACGGTGATTACGCAGAATGTTGACGACCTCCACGAGAAAGCTGGGTCTACAAAGGTTATCCATCTACATGGAGAACTGACGAAGGTGTGCTCAAGTAAGGCTCCTTACGATAGTCGATACATACAGGAACTGCCTGAAGATAACTGCGAAGTAGCACCAGAAACGCTTGCGGAAGACGGCAGTCTATTGCGCCCTTTCATTGTTTTTTTCGGCGAATCAGTCCCAATGATTGAGCCAGCTGCTGAGGTTGTGGCACAAGCTGACATCCTTGTTATCATCGGAACGTCGCTGGTTGTTTATCCTGCTGCAGGTCTTGTGCAATACACGCGACCAGAAACTCCTATCTATCTGATTGACCCAGACGATACGCCCACACATGCTTCTGGACGATTAACTCATATCAAAAAGGGTGCAAGCGAAGGCATGAAGGAACTAATGAAGCTATTGTAGCGATTCGCATACAGCGTGTATACACACAAAGAGATACGCTTATTTATTAAAAACTCAGAACATATAACCCACAAAAACTTTATTTGCTTTATTCTCTTTGAGTAATAAACGGATGTGGATATCAATAATTAAACAAATGAAAAAACTATTTTCACTCCTCTTCTTAGCCCTCATAGCGCTGCCTATCATGGCTCAGAAGAATGTTTACAAGTTTAGTGTAAAGGACGGAAACGAACATACCGTCAAGTTGAAGGACTACAAGGGTAAAGTGCTACTCATCGTCAATACGGCGACAAAATGTGGATTTACGCCACAGTATGAGGCTTTACAAAAACTCTACGAGACCTATAAAAACCAAGGACTCGTTATTCTTGACTTCCCTTGCAATCAGTTTGGTGCACAGGCTCCGGGCTCATTCCGCGACATTCACTCTTTCTGTACAGGCAACTATGGAACAACTTTCCCACAGTTTGCAAAGATTAGTGTCAATGGTCGTAACGAATCACCGCTTTACACTTACCTCAAGGCTCAACAGCCATTCAAGGGCTTTGATATGAATAACAACATCGGTAAGTTCCTTGATGAGAAGTTCCGTGCGGAGAATCCTGACTATGCGAAAGACCCAAGCATCAAATGGAACTTCACAAAGTTCCTCATTGACCGACAGGGATACGTCATCGATCGCTTTGAGCCAACAGCCGACATGAAAGACGTTGAGACTGGTATCAAGGCTGCACTGAAGATGAAATAGAAACTACTAGAGCTATTAGCCTTATTGGACTAATGGGGCTTATTAGCCTAATAAAACAATTAGCCTTATTGAGCTAATGACCCTAATAAGGCTAATAAGCCTAATAAGCCTAATTATCAAAAAGCAAAGCTGGCTGATACGCATCCACGTATCAGCCAGCTTTGTTTCGTTTATTGAGCAGGAGCCGTAACAGCTTTCTGCTTATTCTTATTAGTAGATTTCTTCTTCACTTTGAACTTATCAAATCCCTTACCAAACACACCCATTACTTGGCTCTGTGTTACGAAAGCATCTGGGTCGATATCATCAATCATACGATAAACGTATGATGCCTCGCGCTGGCGAGTCACTACGATAACAATCTTTATATTGTTACCAGTATAATAACCCTTTGCATCGATAATCGTACTACTACGATGTGGCTGGTCCTGTGATATCATATCGCAAATCTCTTTATAACGCTCAGAAATGATAAGGAACTGCACCGAACGACGACTGGAGCTGATAACCTGATCAAGCACAAACGAGGTGATAATCAAGTTTACATAGCCATAGATAACTTGCTCCCAATTATGAAGAACAAGGTAACTACCTGTTACGATAGTCATATCCACTAATAAGATAACACGTCCAAGAGAGATATCACGGTATTTATTGACAATCGCTGCAACGATGTCTGAGCCACCAGAACTACCATTATAAGACAGTCCAAAAGCTAAACCAACACCACAAAACGATGCACCAATAATAGCTGCCATAAAAGGTTGTCCATGTAAGAGTCCCGGATGAGGAAAGACTAAGCCCATAACCCTTGTGATAACCGTCAACATCACAACGCCGTAGATAGTACGGATACAGAACTTCAAGCCTAAAACCTTCAGTGCAATGGCTAACAGAATTGCGTTCAGAACAAAATAGGTGTTGCTGACAGGAATTCCTTGTCCCCAATTCAAAATGGAAGCAAGACCTGCAACGCCACCATTACCGATGTGATTAGGTAGTAGAAAAACCATCCAGCCGATAGCATAGGACAGCATACCTACAGCTATCATTACATAATCTAAGATTTCCCGATAAAGGACTTTCTTATTAATCTTGTTAATCATACATTTAAGGATATAAGTGAAATGACGCTACAAATTTAGATAAATTTTCCGAAACAAAGCACTTGCACAGAAAAAATAGAGTACCTTTGCAGAAAATAATATATACCTTGAGGATATAGAAGAAGAACCACATACGGCAATTCATAGAGAAGCACAGCATATATGTCCATAAAAGATTGCTTTTAACGGATATATTAACGAAGTGCAAAAGCATTGTTTATATCCTCTCCCACTTGCATCTTTTTGCAGAAAATTAGTAACATGCCAGAAGATTTTGACATACATGAAGAAAGGCTGAACTCCGTTGAGAAGGATTTCGAGAACGCCCTGCGCCCACTTAGATTTGATGATTTTAGTGGACAGCAGAAGGTTGTCGAGAACCTCAGCGTTTTTGTTGAAGCTGCTAAGTTCCGTGGCGAACCGCTCGACCACACCCTCTTGCACGGTCCTCCGGGATTGGGTAAGACAACGTTGAGCAATATCATAGCTAACGAATTAGGTGTTGGCTTCAAGATTACCTCAGGTCCTGTACTCGACAAACCGGGCGACCTTGCAGGTATCCTCACCTCTTTAGAGCCTAACGATGTATTGTTTATTGACGAAATACATCGCCTTTCTCCTGTCGTAGAGGAGTATCTTTACTCTGCGATGGAGGACTATCGTATCGATATTATGATTGATAAGGGACCGTCTGCACGGTCTATCCAAATAGACCTCAACCCTTTCACACTCGTTGGTGCAACGACACGAAGCGGACTCCTCACTGCCCCTCTCCGTGCCCGATTCGGTATCAATCTACACTTAGAGTATTATGACCCAGAGACTTTGAAACGCATCATCAAGCGTTCGGCTGCACTGTTGAAAGTACCTATCGTTGACGAAGCTGCAAACGAGATTGCACGTCGTTCACGTGGTACGCCACGTATCTGTAATTCCCTACTCCGCCGTGTGCGCGACTTTGCACAGGTGAAGGGTAATGGTACTATCACCCCCGAAATAGCGACGATGTCACTGCAATCACTGAACATTGACAAATATGGTTTGGACGAGATAGACAACAAGATTCTACTGACCATTATCGATAAGTTCCGTGGCGGACCAGTAGGTGTTTCAACCATCGCTACAGCCATCGGTGAGGATTCTGGTACGGTGGAGGAGGTTTATGAGCCTTTCCTTATTATGGAAGGTTTTATCAAACGAACTCCTCGCGGACGTGTGGCAACACAGCTTGCCTACAATCATCTCGGACGAAACTCATACCAAGACAATTCCCTACAACCGGGATTATTCGACTAAAAGATACTCCATTGTAACTGTTCACAACGAACAATGCAATGGGGTTTTATTTTATAGCCGCATTCAATAGCCTTAACTCAATAGCTATAACGCACTAACACCCCGCTTTAACACAAGTTTTTTACCCTAAGTGAACAACTTCCTACGAATTATTTTCATGAAAAAAAATATTTCTTTTCATGAAGAAAAATATTTATTGTCGTGAAAATAATTATTTTTTTTTCATGAAAGTAATTCGAAAAGAGGCGAAGATTTAATCCTTATAGAACAAGAAGCGGATTAGAAAACAAGCACAAATAGAATCAAAAAGGTGCTTAGTTGGAAGTCCAATTAAGCACCTGTTTCTTATATCAATAGCCCTATAAGGCTATATTATAGAACTGACTAAAACCTCTAAAGACAGTGTGATGCAGCCTTTCTATTTACCCGTAGCAAGCTCAACAGCCTTGTTAACAATGTCACTCTGCGCATTCCATACACGGAAATACTCGTTCATATCCCAGATGTCACGGGCGGTGAGGGCTTTTAACTGTAGAGCGATGTTAGGAAGTGTATTCTTTAATTCTGTAGCATCCTTAAGCTCTACCTTCTCTTTCTTTCCCTCTGCTACGATTTCATCGAGCAATGACTGTGGTACCATATAACCCTTATTGAATGCATCAAACGAGCTGTATTGCGCCTTCAATGCTTTGCGGTTCGCATCGACATACTTCAAATATGCATTAATGATAATACTTTTTGTAGACAGCATACGATGGTAACGAGTAAACTTTGCAGTGTCAAGTGGAACGAAGTAATCAGGCATAATACCTCCGCCACCATACACAACTCGATGTTTACGGATAGTATAATACTTCAAAGAATCAGAGAAATGAATACTATCAGGATTTGTCAATTCGCCATGTTTGAGGCGTTTATCAAGATCCATTTCATAATCTTTCAGGTCGCCTTTCTTGTAAGGCTTCTGAATACAACGACCGCTTGGCGTATAGTAATGAGCAATCGTCAGTCGAATCATACTACCATCAGGAAGGTCGAGTGGACGTTGTACAAGTCCCTTACCAAAGGTTCTACGACCAACCACAGTTCCACGGTCATTATCTTGAATAGCACCAGTAACAATCTCTGCAGCCGAGGCTGAGAGTTCGTTCACCAATACATAGGCCTTCACATCCTGCAAACGTCCATTGCCAACTGCCTTGAAGTTCTGGCGGCGAGAACGACGTCCTTCAGTGTAGACTATCATATCGTTGTTCTTAAGAAACTCATTGGAAATCTGGACGGCAGACTGGAGATAGCCGCCACCATTGTCCTGCAGGTCGAGAAGTAGGGTCTTCATTCCTTTCTTCTTCAATGAGTCAACAGCCGTCATAAACTCGTCATGGGTCTTCATTCCAAAACTTTCTATGCGAATATAACCCACGTTAGGACGAATCATATAGGAAGCATTGATTGTATGAACAGGTATCTTAGCACGTGTAACAATAAAAGTCAGTACATCTTTCACACCACGGCGCACGATGCCCAACTTCACCTTCGTGCCTTTCTTGCCACGCAGCCGTTTCATAATGTCGATACGTGCCATCTTAACACCTGCGATTGCAGAGTCGTTGACACTGATGATACGGTCGCCAGCAAGGATACCCACCTTCTGAGACGGTCCGTTGACAACGGGCTGGATAACGACAAGCGTATCTTCAATCATATTGAACTGCACGCCAATACCCTCAAAATCGCCCTGCAGCGGTTCGTTCATCGCCTTGGTCTCTTTTGCATCGGTGTAGGTAGAATGTGGGTCGAGCTTCTCAAGCATACCCCTGATAGCATCCTCCGCCAACTTCTGTTCGTTCACAGAATCCACATAGAAGTTGGTAATAGCCATCTCTGCTAACTGCAACTTACGCAAGGGTGAGTCGTTCTTCAGCTGTGCTGACAATGGTAAAAAGCTAAAGAAACAAAGGAGTGAAAGATATATATACCTTTTCATAGACTAATATTGTATTTTAATGAAACTCTATTTTCTTTGAAAGACAACGCATGAGACTGTCGTTTGAGTCCCTTCGTTTGCCCTTCTATTTCGTTGAATTTATTGACTGATATTGCTTGTTTAATATCGTGTTTGTGACAATTGCTTAACGTACAGACTGATTATTCTGATAGAACTCTATACTCCTTTAACAGAACACTCGACTGATTTGAAAAAATAGTCGAGTGTTTTTAAAAATCAGTCGACTGATTTGAAAGTCCCTGTCAACGGTTCTCAGGATAATTGATGATGGTAAAATCCTTTTTATGAGAACCTCTTTTACATCTTTCATTGCTCTTCTGGCAAATCCTCTTCAATCACGAGATTGTCAATAATAAAGTTCTGACGTTCCATAGTGTTCTTACCCATATAATACTCCAAGAGCTTGGCTACTTGGTCATTCTTATGTAAGGTAACCTGCTCCAAACGCATATCTGGACCGATGAAATGGGCAAATTCATCAG
>CAMUQM010000113.1 GCA_947095945.1 uncultured Prevotella sp. | reverse complement strand
AATGTTATCCGTACACAGAAAGTTACTATTAAGTAATAAGTAATCTCTTAGGAATAAGGTTATCTGGCTTGATTTCATCGAGTCGGGTAACCTTGTTTCGCTTTTATAGGTAAAGTTTTTCGCTGTCTATTCGCAACAATTTCCTCGCAGTCCAGCAACATTTGAAAAGCTATAAGGCATCAACACGAGTGGTGTTTACCATTAGCACAACACGTGCGGGGCGTTAGCACATCAGATGAAGACGGTAAGAGGAATTCATTAGGATTACGTTGTAAGTCAATACTGAATAACTCATGTGGGAAATAAGAGCAGACAGCACTGCTTTAAAATTTTGTCTTTGGACATAAGCTATACTCCTTAAAGGGAGAAAGCAGATATAAGTAGTAATTAGATTTACAATTATTCAATAACAAAACCCAAATCAATTATGAGAAGAATTCATTTGCTTCTTTTTGGTTGCTGCCTGATTCCATCTACTTTGATGGCGCAGGAACTTAAGAGCAACTACATTCAGTGGGGCTTTGATTCTCAGCAGTTCCCTAATAAACTGCAGAGCTGGTCAAAGGCAAATCCTACTATCAATGAGGATGATAATTTCTTCATCTCTCGTGTAAGACCAAAGGCACGTTTCCGTAACGTTGATACGCAGGTACGTCAGGACCTTACAGATGCTAACGACAAGAAACTCCTTGCATGGCTCCCATGGAACGTGCCAAGCAAGAACGCTCTTCCTGATGGTGTCTTTGATTCTGAGGTATTCTCAATGTGGCCATACGTTACTCACTGGGGTAACTGGAACTGTGGTCTCGGTCGTATTCCTGCAGCGTTGTTGGACGTAGCACATAAGAATGGTGTGCCTGTGTCTTCTGTTGCTGGTATTCCTAATACAGTGTTGTCCGGAGCATGGAGTAGATCTTTGAATACACTTGCTAATACAGATATTCAGAAAGCAGCTGATTATATGAACTACTTCGGCTATGATGGATTCGGTTACAACTCTGAATATTATGAGACTTATACAGCAGGTCGTGTAACAAAGGCTGTTAGAGATTTCCACGCAAAACTCAATAGGGCAATTAGATCTTACAATCCAATCTTTGAGAATATATGGTATGATGGTACCAATGAACGTGGACGTGTTGCTTTTGACAATGGTCTGAACAACGACAATAAGAGTATCTTCGGTGAAAAAGGTAGCGAAGCTGCAAACCTCTTCTTTAACTATAATTGGAACCAGAAATGGTTATTGGATCAGTCTATAGAGAAGGCTAAGGAAATCAATCGTGATCCATTGGACCTCTATGCTGGTTTTAATATGCAAGGTGGTGAGCCTAAGACATACAGTACTGTACGTTGGCCGCTCTTGAAGCAATATCCTATTTCTATCGGTCTTTGGGGTGCACACTCACAGAACATGTTCTTCGAAAGCCGTGGTGAGAAGGGTAGTGATCCTGAAACACAGCAGCGTACCTATATGTTGCGTACAGAGCGTTGGTTCTCAAGTGGTTCACGTAACCCTGTTACTACTCCTGAGATTTCACATAGCATGCAGTACAATGCTGACAACACAGACTTCCACGGTATGTCAGCTATGATGACTGCACGTAGTTCTATGTCTTGGGACTTGGCAGAGGAGCCATTCATCACTTACTTCAACCTTGGTAACGGTAAGTTCTTTAACTACGGTGGTGAGCGCAAGAATGATCGTCCTTGGGCTAACGTTGGTGTACAGGACTATCTGCCAACATGGCGTTGGTGGTTTGCAAGCAAGTTGCTCGGTCGTACCGCAGCTGATGTTCCTGCAAGCGGTCTTGATGCAGAGTTCGTATGGGATGATGCTTATATGGGCGGTTCTACCGTACGTGTATTCGGTTCTACCAATAAGGAGTATCTCCACCTCTTCAAGACACAATATGCTTTGAAGGCTGGTGACGTTATCACCTTCCGTTATAAGGTTAAGGGTGGTAAGGCTGATGCTTCTTTGGTATTTGCTACAAAAGATGCTGTAAGCGTTGAGAAGACTTATCCAGTACTCGCTTCTACAGATGAGGCAGATGAGGACAAGTGGGTAGAGAAGACTTTCACAGTTGATGGTTCTTTAAATGGTAAGACTCTTGCACTCGTTGCTTTGAAGATGGAGAATGCTGCAGACTTGAATCTTTACCTCGGTGAGTTCTCTATCGTTCGTGGTACTTTCGATGCTCCAGCTCAGCCACAGATTGTGAAGACAGCTCTGTTGCATTCTGCAAAGAATGGTGTTGACGGTAAGATTATCTTCAACATGCCTAACACTAAGGCAAAGGGTGAGCCTTGCTACAACACAGACGTGAAGACTTCTCTCTTCAAGCTCTGGGCACAGCAGGAGGGCAAGGAACCTATCCTCATGGGTGTAACCACTTCATGGGCAGGTATGTTCTATTCTGTTCCTGTTGACCTCAAGGGTCAGGGCAAGATTAAGTTCGGTGTGTCTGCAGTATCTCTTGATATGAAGAAGGAGAGTGCTATCGCTTGGGGCGAGAATCACGAAATCTTCACAAACTATGACTACAACGACGAAATCAAGGCAGACAAGTCTGTGATTAAGCCTAACGAGGAGTTCACAATCTCTTATGTTGACCCACGTCACGAGGCTGGTAACTGGAAGATTGTTGATGGTTCTGGTAACGTCGTTGCTCAGGCAAATAACGCTACAGAGATTAAGGTGACTGGCATTGCTAACGTAGGTTTCTACAACCTCATCCTCAATGGTAAGGTAGCTTCAACTTCTGGTCGTGTAGACAAGGAAGTAACTTATTCTAACTATGTTCAGATTACTTCTAATGCAGTAGGTGCTGTTCCTCACATCAACAAGCTGACAGCTGATGATAGCGAGACAAGCATTGAGGTTGTTGCCAATAAGGAGGTAACAATGAAGTACGAGGGTAAGAAGGCTGACGGTTCAGGCTCAAGAGGTGTCAAGCTCCTTGAGAAACCAGTAGGTGTTAAGGTTTCTGAGCTCGGCTTTAATAATACAAGCAAGAACAATCAGGCTTGGTCACTCGCATTCTGGGTTAAGTTCAATGGCTTCACTGGTGGTACTCAGATTGTAGATATGCGTCATCCGGGTACTGACTGGCCACAGAATAACTGGGGTTCTATGTGGACTACATACGATCCTAACACAGGTGTTTATGAGGTGACACTCCGTGAGAAGAATGCTGGTGGTGCTAAGGAGTACAAGCAGCGTTGGAAGGTTGACTTCGTTCCGGGTGCTTGGACACACTTCGTTTTGGCTATGGAAGGTAACGGTACAGATACCAAACCTATGGTTTATATCAATGGTAAGGCTGCTAAGGCTCATAACTGGGAGTATGATGGTCAGCAGGGCGAGGGTCTTAATACAGCTCGTTTTGCAAACAATGCATGGTGGGAAGAGAATATTCTCGGTATTGGCTTTGGTCGTGCTGGAGCAGCTGCTATTAATGGTACTGTTGATGATGTTAAGTTCTTCGATAAGGCTATCTCTGAGGCTGAGGCTACACTGACAATGATGTCTACAGCTACTACAGATGCAGGTATGAAAGCTTATTGGGACTTCGAGACTAACGCTGATGCAAGTCACTACTTCACAAGTAAGGTGGGCAATGCTAAGTTGGCTCACGGCGAGTTGAAGGTTGGTACTGGTGAAGGTGTTGCAAGTCTTGTTCCAGATGCTCCAACTTATGATGCTGGTAGTGCATTCGTTTCTGGTAATTTCCAAGTGACAACTACCGCAGAGTGGACAGCTAAGAAGGCTACTATCACTTCACAGTCAGGTAACGATCAGGCTGGTACAGCGAAGTTGAAGTATGCTAAGGCTGGTGACTATGAGGTTACATTGACCTTGACCAATGCTCACGGTTCTGACACTCGTACCTTCAAGGTAATTAAGGTGAAGGCTGATCCAACAGGTATCAATGGCACTGAGGCTGCTGATATGAAGGTTTACGCTATCGACCGTGACGTATTGTTTGATGTTGAAACACCGGGCAACTACCTTGTTCAGGTATTCTCTACTAATGGTCAGATGGTTGCAAGCAAGGCTGTGTCTGTAAATGGTGCAGAGTCTGTACGTCTCCACCTTGGTGCTCAGGGCGTTTACGTCGTGAATGTCAAGAAGGACGGTAAGACCCTCCGTACAGTGAAATTTATCTGTAAGTAAATAATTCTGTAAGTGCTGGAAGGGGTTCTACTCCTTCTGGTACTTATGTTTTTAACCTAATCTTATTGCTTATAAAAGCATCTAAACTTTTAACTTTGGGTACATAAAAGAATTATAACTAAATAGCATTATTGCTAAACAGAAATAAACAAACCTTATATGGCTGTATGCGTATGGCTGTATATACCTATAATCATTTATCAACTAAACAATTATTATTATGAAAAGGATTACTTTGTTTGCATCTTTGGCATTGGCGAGCTGTCTCACTGTGAGTGCACAGCGTACGCCAACACATCCATTGGACATCCAAGATGCTAAGTTTGAGAACCTGCCTAACTACCTTGAAGCATGGTTGAAAGGCGAGAAAAAGCAACCACAGGACGTCAGCGAGATTGACGACCAGTTCTTCATCTCTCGTGTTCGTCCACTCGACCGTATCAAAGACGGCGACTATAAGGTACGTTCAGAGGTGAATAGCGAGCGTAAGATGTGTCTTTGGACACCGCTTGACGACCCTACCTCTAAGTGGAAAGCTCTTCCTCGTTATTGCTTTGAGGGTGATAACTTCAGTTTGTGGTCATACATTGATATTCACGGAAACTGGACTTCACCTTGGGTTCGTTCTACTGCAGGTCTGACTGACGTTGCTCATAAGAACGGTGTTACTGTGGGCTGTGTGATGTCTATCGGCTATGGTAAAAGCGTTTATCTAAACCAATGGAGACAAGATACCTATAGTAAAGTTCTTTTCAAGCTGACAAAGAAAGAGGGAGGAAAGTTTGTTTATGCCGCTCCTTTCGTTCGTTTGATGAAGTACTATGGTGTGAATGGTATTGGCTTTAACTCAGAGTTCTATACTACTGCAGCAACGATGTCACAGTTGACAGAGTTCTTCGTAGAATGTCATAAAGAAGCAGCGAAAATCAACTGGAAGTTTGAGGTTCATTGGTATGATGGAACAGGTGATGATGGTCAGATTCACTTCGATTGGGGTCTGGGTAGTCACAACCAGAAGATTTTCGGTGATAAGGACAATATTGCTACCGATATGCTCTTTGCTAACTACAACTGGGGAGCTGGTCATTTAAGCAATTCTGTCAAAACTGCTCAGGCTTTGGGTCGTAGCAGCTTCGACTACTATGCTGGCTTCGATATTCAGGGTCGTGGATTGAGACAGTCAAGCTGGAGTGCACTGTTGAACAACGATATCTCTATTGGTTTCTGGGGTGCTCACTCACAGAGTCTTATCCACCAGAGTGCAACAGACGATGGTACATCTGACATTGCTATTCAGAAGACTTATCTGAAGAAGCAGGAGCTTATCTTCAGTGGTGGTAACAACAACCCAGCTTTGTTGCCAGCTATCAAAACTGATTGTAATTTGGCTAATGCAAGTTTGAAGAACTTCCACGGTCTTGCAACTTTCCTTTCAGCGAAGTCTACTATCCAGCAGGTTCCATTCGTTTCACGTTTCAACCTTGGTAATGGTTTGAGCTTCCGTAAGGATGGTGAGGTTGTTTTCGACCACAAGTGGTATAACCTCAATACACAGGACTATATGCCAACATGGCGTTGGTGGATTACTGACCGTGCAGACCAAGTAAACGCTGGTAATATCAACGGTCTTGCAAAGGCAGAACTTACCTTTGACGATGCTTATTGGGGTGGCTCATGTCTGTCAATCTCTGGTCAGACTGACTTCTCACGAGTAAAGCTCTTCAAGACAATGCTTGAGGTAAAGCCTGATTATGAGTTCTCTGTTACCTATAAGACTGTCGCAGGCATGGATTCTCATGCTAAGTTCTTTGTTGCTTTGAAAGACCATGTTACTGAATACAAGGAGGTGGCATTGCCAGCTGTTGAGGCTGAAGGTAAGTGGAAGACTTTCACAGTAAAGGCTTCTGAACTCGGTTTGGCTGCTGGTGATAAGGTAGCTATGATGGGTCTTGTTGTTGAGAAGACTCCTGCTAACTATGAGTTGCGTGTTGGTGAGATGGCTCTCCGTGACAATGCGAAGGACTTTGCTACTGCTACTCCAACTATCAAGAAGGTTGAGATACTCCGTGGTCGTTACAACGCTTGCGACTTCAAGATGCAGTATGCTTCTAAGGAAGAGTCAGGATGGGATAAGACTTATAACGACGAGGTAGGTACATGGTATTATGAAATCTACTTCCAGCAGAAGGACCAGCCACAGCAGTTGCTCACAGCTACTACTTCTTGGGCTGCTTATGTTGTTGATGCTCCAATGGTATCAGGTGCTGACAAACGCCAGTGCCGTTTTGGTGTACGTGCCGTTTCTCCTGATGGTAAGAAGGGTTCTGAGATTGTTTGGTCAGAGTATATGAATGTAGATTACAACCAGCCATTGAGCGATGT
>CAMUQM010000112.1 GCA_947095945.1 uncultured Prevotella sp. | reverse complement strand
ATTCCTATGTTCGCTATCTGTGTACCAATCAACTTCCTTTTAGTGCGCTTTTTCTTACATAGAAAGTAAGATTCTGCTCCTTGTTAAGCCTCATCTTCAAATTATTTTCATGAAAAAAAATATTTTTCTTCACGAACGGAAATATTTATTTTCATGAAAAGAAATTCTTTTTTTCGTGAAAAGAATTCGACAATTGCAGACTGAGTGCTACATACAAAACGTGTTCTTATCCTTATTTCCTTTGTTTAATCTGCTTTAATTTGTACCTTTGCAGTGATTAATCAAAGCTATTCAATGCACATATTCAACATATTCAAGGTGAAGAAAGAGGAGCGCTGGCTGGTATTTATTATGCTGGCTGTATTCCTCACATTCAACATATTGCTCATCACCAGCCATTACCACGTCTACACAATGGGGGCACATGGCGGTTTTTGGAGTATCTTCACTAAGAATTTCCGTATGTCAGGCTATGATAACTGGTCATGGATAACCATTTCAGGGATGCGTATTCATTTCATGACTTCGCGCCATCCGCTGTATCTTACCTTCCTTTATCCACTTTATTTACTGAACCACTGGCTCATGGGAGTCTTCGGACATAACTTTGCTGTGTACTTCATGGCAGCGATTATCGTCTTCTCTGCTTTCTATGCAGCAGTATTCGCTTATCGTATCTTCCGTGAAGTAATGGGATTAAGGCAGTTTGACTCAACCCTCCTTACCCTCCTCCTCTTCTCTTTCGGACATATCCTAATACCATCAATGGTACCCGACCATTTCATCATATCAATGATGTTCCTGTTGATGACAGTATATATCTGTGGTAAAAAGATGAAGAAAGGAGAATTATTGACAGCTTGGCAATCATTCTTTTTGACTTTTTTTACAGCGGGAATGGCTACATCTAATGGTGCAAAGATATATCTTGCAGGTCTGTTTACGAATCGAAAAAAGTTCTTTACATGGAAGTATATCGGTATTGGTGTCATTCTTCCATGCCTTTTGTTAATTGGAATACAGCAATCACAATACTACCTTTTAGAGGTTCCTCAGAAGGCAGTCATTAATAATATAGAAAAAGTAAAACGTCAGAAAGACCCTAAGGGAGTCGAAGAATTCTATAAAAAGCGCAATGCTTGGCAGAAAACTCATTTAGGACAGACCATGTCAACGGAGTCAATGTTTGATTGGCTCAATACCTCAACACCACGAACAACAACATTAGTAGAGAACTTCTTTGGCGAATCTATCCAGTTACACCAACGCTATTTACTAAAAGATGTGGCATGGGATCGTCCAGTCTTCGTTACCTATAACTGGATAACCAACTACGTGATAGAAGCGATAATGATTGTACTATTTGTCTTAGGCATCATCTTTGGTTATCGGAAACGCTTCTTCCAAATGTTGTTAGCATGGTTTGCCTGCGATATAACCCTGCATCTCATTCTTGGCTTCGGTATAACTGAGGTTTATATTATGACTGCAGGATGGGCATTCATCATTCCAATAGCCTATGGTTATCTTATGAAAGGGTTATCCCATAGGTACCGCCAAATGTTACGCGGTCTACTATTCGTGATTACAATATTCCTCTGGGCTTACAACGGAGGATTAACAGCTAACTATCTACTAAACTTATAAGAGGAAGTCATGCGGAATATTTTTGCTATAAAACGTGGTGAAAGACTGCTATGCTTGGTGGTATTCCTTGCTTTCGTGGCGCTAAACTGGCTCATGATTGCCTATAATTACAGCTTATTTACCCGAGGTGGAAACCTTGGCTTCTGGGGATTATTCTTTGATCATTACACAGTTTCCGGCTTTGATAACCTCTCCTATATGACCATGTCAAGATGGAAGGTATATTATCAGCTCTACCGTCACCCATTACTACCAACATTTTTCTATCCCTTCTATCTCCTCAACCACTGGCTGATGGACCTTACAGGTACGAATTTTGCCATATTCATCGAGGCTTTCTTCAATGTACTTGCTGCTACCTATAGTTGTCTTTTCATCTATCGTATCTTTACGGAGGTACAAGAATTAAGAAAGAAAGATGCTCTCTTACTGACGGTTTTCTTCTTTTCTTTCGCCTCCATCCTGCTGACAGCGTTTGTACCCGACCATTTCGTCTTCTCTCTTTTCTTCCTAACCATGACGCTATATCTTGCTGGAAGAGCGATGAAACGGGAGAAAGGACGGATGAAAGCATGGCAAACCATGCTCTTATCGTTTTTTGCAACGGGTATTACTTTTACCAACATCGCAAAGATTGGTTTAGCAGATTTATTTGTCAATGGCAAGCGTACTTTCCGTATTAAGCATTTCCTTGTAAGTTTTATCCTCCCTCTTGGAGCATTGTTCGCTATCTATGCGTACCAACAGTCAACCTTTGTTGAGCCGGATGCTAAACTTCAAACAAAGGTAAAGGAAAAGAAATTAAAGAAAGATCAGAAGTTTGCAGCCAAGTATGAAAAGCAACATGAATTTATGAAGAGTCGTACAGGAACGCAAGTGGCAAACAATAGATTCTTTGAGTGGACCGACTTATCAAGTTCAAGAACTGATGCTATCATAGAAAACCTCTTCGGAGAGAGTATACAACTCCATCAGGAACATGTATTAGAAGATGTAAATAAGTCACGTCCTATCATCGTCAGATATAGTTGTGTACTCAATTACATAGCCGAAGGAATGATAATACTTTTGTTTTTAGGCGGAATCATCGCTGGTAGAAAGGAAAAATTCCTACAATTATGTATGGCTTGGTTTGCCACAGACATCGTCTTACATATCATTCTTGGCTTCGGTATCATCGAGGTTTATATCATGGGTGCGCACTGGTTATTCGTTATCCCAATAGCAATAACCTACCTTTTTAAGCGCATCAGACAAAGACGTGTATTGATAGGTGCAAGGCTACTTATCGCTGTTTTAACCCTTGCTTTAATGGCATACAACCTCAGCCTCATCATTCCTTTCATGCTACGAGGCTTTGTTGCACCACATTAAAAGGCACCTACCTTAAACAAACAAAAAGGACTTCCTTATCTATTAAGGAGGTCCTTTTTGTTTATTCTTAACCCTACTCGCTTCTATCAAAAGCAAGTTGTTGCTAAAGGTTCTCTTTATAAGCCATTACAGGCTTACCGCAATATTGCCATTTCCTCAGGGCATTACGGAACTTACAACCATCTATTATCTTATATAATTTGAAGAAAGGGCGATAGAATCGGCCATTTTCGGGTAAATACTTACCATGAAACATCTCACGAAGCGCCTCTGTATCGCGCTTCCAAATATTTCCTCCTTGCGCTGTCTTAGTATCGGGATAAATACGAATTGCACCGAGATTTCGGTTAATACGTCTTACTTTTAGTCCTGCTTCATAAACTCTTATCAGCCACTCTACATCCATCTTGGCATGGAAAGACTCTTCAATATAGCCGATTTTATCGAATATCTCACGTCTCCAAAACATTCCCGGCTGCGAGATGTTATAACAACCATGGCGGAAGAAGAAGTGATTCATTACAATATGCGTGAAGTTGATAATCTTCCCTTCCTTATCCATCTCAACCGTATAGCCATTAGCAAAGTCTGTGTCAGGATGATCATGATAGAACTTAGCGACTGTATGCAATGTTCCTGGCAATAAGACATCATCACTGTTAATCCAGCAAACAATATCACCTGTTGCCTTACGCATACCTTTATTAATAGCATCGCTCTGTCCCTTGTCCTTCTCACTACACCACCATGTAATCTTATCAGAGTACTTCTTCAATATTTCCACGGTTTCATCGGTAGATCCACCATCACAAACAATATACTCCAAGTTAGGATATTGCTGTCCGATGACTGATTGTATCGTTGCTTCGATGAACTGTCCTTGATTGTAGGACGGTGTTACAACTGTTATCTTTGGGTATTCCATTATCTTGTTATTATCAACTTCAATTATAGCTGTTTTACTATTCTTGCAGGGTTACCGACAACGGTACAGCCGTCAGGTACATCCTTAAAGACTACGGCTCCTGCCCCTATCGTCACATTGTTACCAATGCGAATAGGCCCGAAGACCGTTGCGCCTGTCATAATCTTCACATTATCGCCTATCACTGGGCGCCCTTCTCTCCCCTCATGGTGTCCGGTTCCTAAGGTTACTAACTGAAGGCAATAGAAGTTCTTACCGATACTTTCGGCATTTAGATAGGTAGCATAGTTATGCTCAAAGTGAGCACCTTTGCCAATAGAAGGGCACCAAATATTCAGTGTCCGTTCACCCGGGCATAGCCATTTAATAGGCGTTGCCATGTATTCACCTATCCTATAATAGAAAAGATTACGGAAGGTACGCTCGCGAGTCATGACCTTCACAAAGTTACACACCCCTCGCTTACAATCCTGTACTTGTAGCAAATCGTCATCAATCTGCTCACTATGCAGTTTGTACAATAGGATATGTGGTATCAACCTCAGCGAGGATGCTGTAAGTATTACACCTTGAACAAATGGGTTCATCTTCTCTTTTTTATGCAAATGTACAATTTATTCCTTAATATAGCAAGTACTCCTTTCTCGCTAACGTTTCCGTTTCCGTAGATAATTCAGACACTCCACGAGAATCTGTGAGCCTGCCCACTTCATAATAAAGAAGTAAAGCACAGCCGCGATAAGGATTCTTATTATCAATAATAAAAGGAGGTTATGAATAAAAGAAGTTGCGAAATAGGTAACAACCATGACAGCTACCGATGCTAACAGGTAAGGACTAATATCCTTCAGGACATCAAAAAGGCGCAAACCAGTTTTCTTTCCTGCGAAAAATTGCCATACAAAGAGCCATAAAACCGTTACAGCTGTATAGGCACTTACCATAAAGACAACTCCCTGCTGATAACAAGCAATAACAAAAGCTATCTGTGCGATTATCAAAGCTACTGTACACCACATATAGACAACAGACTTTCCACGGCTAATGATAAGGTTCTGATACATCGTATAAAAAGGTAAAAAAGCTCCGCTGATGCAGAGAATACGCAGCAAAGGGATGCTCTCTATCCACTTGTCTGATATAAGGAGAATAATGAATTCGTGCGATATCATCGCTAATCCGAACATAGCAGGGAAAACTAAAAACGCCGTAAAACGAAGCATCTTACGGAAAACATTTACCTGCCTTTCTGGGTCATTATTCACCTCAACAAGTACTGGCTGCGCCACCTGTGACACCGTTCCTGAGACAAAAGTGCTTGCCATCGTGTCCCATTTGAACGCCTGTGAAAAGTTGCCCACAGCCTGTGCGGAATACAAACGACCGAAGATAAAGGTAAGAATATTCTGACTAATCGTGTTAACAATCGTTGTTACAAGAATCTTATAACTGAATGAAAACATCTTCTTTACAGGGCTAAAATCAATACGAAAAGAGGGTCGCCAAGGGATGATAAAGAAGCGCCAAAGACTGGTAAGACTGATATAGAGCACCTGCTGCCATGCCAGACTCCAATAAGCATAACCCTTTAATGCTAAGATGATTCCTACTACTCCCGAAACAAATAGGCAGGTAATACGCAGCAGAGCCGTCTCTCTTACCATCATATTCTTAAAGAGGTAAGCTGCAGGAGCTGTTCCCAATGACGAGAACAACAATGATGCAAAGACAAAACGCGACAAGTTTACAAGCTCTGGGTGACGAAAAAAGCCTGCAATTAAAGGGGCAGAGAAGAATAGAATGGTATATGAAATCCAGCCCATAATAGCACTGAACCAAAAGACAGAGTTATAATCATTATCCGTTGGACGTTCCATATTGGCAAGTGCTGCAGTAAATCCACTTTCCTGTAAAGCGCCCGCTATCGCAGTAAACACCGCCAACATTCCCACCAGTCCATAGTCGGCTGGTGTGAGTAAACGTGCCAAAAAGATGCCAATTACAATATTCAACAGTTGCATTGTACCATTGTTCAATGCGCCCCAAAAGAGTCCTTTGGCTGTTTTCTCCTTCAGTGTTTCTTTTTCCATTCGCTTTTGTATATCAGCAAGGATACTTCATTACCATAAAAATACTAATGTGCAAATGTAACGCTTTTCTTTGGAAAAGCCAAATCTCATATACTTTAGTAATGATAAAGTCAACATCTTACGGCTATAATATTTATTTTGATGGCATTACCAGTAATCTGGTGGTTATCCTAAAACAGGGTGTCCAGCTTTGGTCGCATTAGTTTATAGCTTTGCCTACTATAATAGTTTATTAGATTAAGAAACTAAAAAGAAAGTTCCTTTATTTTCGATTTTGCGTTTAAGAGAGTGTTTTGTATTTTTGTTTCTTTATGGTGTTTTTTCTAATTTCGTCGGTTTGGTGTGATTGTAGGGGTGTTGTTAATGTTGTTTTGGTTGATTTACGTCAAGGTTGTGGTGTGTTTTTAAGTTTTTTGAAAAATTTTCTTCAAAACATTTGGAGGTTGCGCAAAAAGTCTATACCTTTGCATTCGCTTTTAAAAACGAGCCGTTTGGTGAGTTGTTGAGAGTGATAAAAGAAAGAGTTCTTTGAAA
>CAMUQM010000111.1 GCA_947095945.1 uncultured Prevotella sp. | reverse complement strand
ATGCCTGATATGGCAAACGCAAATGTTCCGAGAAACTCCAGTATCACCTGAAGCGTACGGACAAGATGAGGGTCAGTGTAGATCATATTTGAATAGAAAAGAAAGAAGCCAAACCCTAAAGCCCCACCCCGACCCTCCCCGAAGGGGGAGGGAGTAGAAGCCTCCCCCGACCCCTCCAAAGGGAGGGGAGTGCAAATAGCTATGGGTAGAATTCTAAGTTTATGCAGTCAATGAGCATAGCTTACATAGAGGGGTTAAGTAATTATAATATGTAAATCAAATTTCTTTATCGCTCAACAATGAGAAGATAGACTTATTACTCCACGAAGAACGTATAGCGAACCTTATCCTATTTACACTCCCCTCCTTTCGGAGGGGTTGGGGGAGGCTTTACACCTCGTTCTGTGGTTCTCCTGCTATAAACTGCTTGATATTCTCAACACATATTGCCATTAGGCGCTCACGTGCATCGCGTGTTGCCCAAGCAATATGAGGGGTGATAAATGCGTTGGGCTGACGGAAGAGCGGATTGTCTGCATGAGGAGGTTCTTCAGTTAGTACGTCGGCACAATAAGCACCGAGCTGTCCACTCTCAAGAGCATCGGCAACAGCCTGCTCGTCGATGAGTCCGCCACGTCCTGTATTGATAAGGATGGCACCACGACGTACGCTCTTCAGAGTCTCGGCATTAATCATACGTGCGTTCTCTGCTGTTAGCGGACAATGCAAACTGATGACATCAGACGTACTGAGCAAGCCTTCAAGAGTAGTCTTACGAATACACTCTGGCAAATCGCTGCTGTTCTTACTGGTGCAAGCCGAGATATCCATTCCCATTGCATGTGCAATCATAGCTACCTTCTTTCCTATGTTGCCCAAGCCGATGATACCAAGTGTTTTACCAGCGAGTTCGATGAGTGGTGTATCCCAGTAGCAGAAGTCCTGCTGCTTGCTCCACTCACCACGCCGTACAGCCTCAGCATAATGCTCTACACGTGTGGTAGCGTTCAAGAGAAGGGCAAAGACGTGCTGCGCAACGCTATCCGTACTATATGCAGGGATATTACAAACGACGATGCCACGCTCGTGAGCAGCCTCAACGTCGATGTTATTATAACCCGTTGCGAGTTCTCCGATATACTTCAATTGTGGGAGTTGTTCGAGCACTTCACGCGTGATATTAACCTTATTAATAAGAATACCATCGGCATCTTTTGCTCGTTCAACAACTTGTTCCTGACTTGTGCGTTCATAGATAACGCACTCTGCTATTTCCTTTATCGGCTCCCATGAGAGGTCGCCAGGGTTGACTGCGTGGCAGTCGAGAATTGCTATTTTCATGTTTGTTGGGTGATGGGTGTTAAATGTTGGGTGGTGATGATGTGAGATATTGGGTGGTGGGTGATGGGTGTTGAATGATGGGTGTTAAATGTTGGGTGGTGATGATGTGAGATATTGACTGATGTGTGGTGGGTGTTGAATGGTGGGTGTTAATGATTACCTTTCATCCCACCTTATCCTATTTGCCTCCCCTCCTTTCGGAGGGGCTGGGGGAGGCTTTCTCCCTCCCCCTTCGGGGAGGGTCGGGGTGGGGCTACCAACTCATCCGGCATATACTGCTGCTCCACATAATGTCCCGGGTAATCGTGTGGATACTTATATCCATCGCTGTAACCGAGTTCCTTCATCAGCTTTGTCGGTGCATTGCGTAGATGAAGTGGTACAGGCAAGTTGCCTGTCTGCCTCACTAACTCTATTGCATTATTGATGCCTACGTATGCGGAATTATCCTTCTTCGATCGAGCCAAATAGACAACCGCCTCAGCCAAAGGGATTCGACCTTCGGGCCAACCAATCTTCGTCACAGCGTCAAAGGCTGCATTCGCCAGCAATAGGGCGTTAGGATTGGCAAGTCCGATATCTTCTGCAGCACTGATAACGACACGGCGCGCTATAAACTTCGGATCTTCCCCACCCTCTATCATTCGTGCCATCCAGTAAAGGGCAGCATCAGGATCAGAGCCACGGATTGACTTAATGAATGCCGAAATAATATCGTAGTGCATCTCGCCGTCCTTATCATACGCCAACGGATTCTCCTGTAAGCGTTCCTCCACCATCTTGTCGGTAATGACGATGTCGTCGCCCGACTCGGCAGCAATGATTAGGTCGAGAATATTCAATAACTTACGTGCATCGCCGCCACTATAACGCAGGAGAGCACCCGTCTCACGCAGTTCGATATTCCGTTTCTTCAGTTCAACATCCTCTGTCACTGCACGATGCAACAGTTTCAATAAATCCTCCTTCTCCAACGATTTCAGCGTATAGAGCTGACAACGAGAGAGCAACGGACGAATCACTTCGAATGAAGGGTTCTCTGTCGTCGCACCAATAAGAGTCACCGTTCCTTTCTCTACTGCGCCCAAGAGCGAGTCTTGCTGCGACTTTGAGAAACGATGGATTTCATCAATGAAGAGTATCGGTGAAGCAGAATTGAAGAAACGACCGCTCTGTGCTCTTTCGATGACATCGCGCACATCTTTCACACCACTCGTCACAGCAGAAAGCGTATAGAATGGTGTTTCTAAGCGGTTGGCTATAATCTGTGCCAGTGTAGTCTTACCCACTCCCGGTGGTCCCCAAAGGATAAACGATGCAATACGCCCCGAATCAATCATACGTCGGAGCACAGCCCCCTCACCAACGAGGTGTTCCTGTCCTATATAATCGTCAAGCGTGCGCGGTCGCAATCGTTCTGCCAATGGTTCCATATCTTTTGTAATTTTATTGTAGATACAAAAGTACAGAATTTATCTCATAATAACAAAGAATGAAAGAATATATCTATTAGTTGACAAGTGAACAAGTTGACGAGTAAACGAGTTAAATGTTTAAAGGATATAACTTGTCTATTAGTGGACGAGTAAACGAGTTGACAGGTAAACGAGTTAAATGTATAAAGGATATAACTTGTCTATTAGTTGACAAGTGAACAAGTTGACGAGCAAACGAGTTAAATGTTTAAAGGATATAACTTGTCTATTAGTTGACGAGTGAACGAGTTGACAGGTAAACGAGTTATATGTATAAAGGATATAATTTGTCTATTAGTTGACGAGTGAACGAGTTAAATGTATAAAGGATATAACTTGTCTACTCGTCAACTTGTTCACCCGTTAACTTGTCTACTCGTCAACTCGTCAACTTGTCTACTGTTCCACTCGTTTACTCGTCAACCCACTACGCTCTTTAACGATAACAACCTGCTTGGTGGTCTTCTGTCCATTCGTAGTTTTTACACCAGAGAGCGTATAAGTCTCAACAGGCAGTTGCTGGTCGGTAGAAAGACTATTAATCCCCGTCGCTGCCTTTAGCGGAGTATAGTTAAAGGAGATTGTGTTGTCACTATTACGCACAATCTGCTTAATGCCAGCCTGACTACTAACGTTATAGTTTGTATAGAAGCTCAAACGAGGGTCGGTAGTCTTCGTTAGGCTATTGTTCAAATCCGTTGGGAATGGGTCATTGCTCTGCGTGTCATTATCGAGTCGACCATCTGCAGGAACAATTGTGAAACGTGGATGGCGCTGTGCTGAAGCAGCATTGAGATTATTCATCTGCCATGACCTCGCATCGAAATCAACGTGGAAGACCATCAGTCCGTACCCCGGCAACTCACTGTCCCAGCGATAGGGTGTACGATTCTCTAAGATGTAATACTCGTCTTTCGTATCAGGATTATAGAGGAAATAGGCATCGCCACCCTCAGCAAGTCCTTTCATATTCTTCACCTCGACAGCCTCATCGCCGAGCGTGATAGGCTTCAGCCAACCCATATATGCCTTCTCATAAGCATCATAGCCTGCTGGCACCGTACCAATACCCGTACCGCCATATGCATTAATCATACTCTCTGGACCACCATTATAGCTGCCGGCACACATCAGGTCGTATCGTCCTGAACCAACGTTGTTACCACCACGAGTATCGTAGAAATCTGGCAATCCGAGACAATGTGAGAACTCATGGCAGATAGTACCGATGCCTGAATAGAAAACGCGCTCCTTACCATTGAGCTGCGCACGAATGATTTCATTGCTACAAGCATAAGTATTAATGGTCTGTCCGTTGAAGGTCAGCGTGTTAAGTCCTGCATCAGTGAGCGAATATTTGTGTGGCCAAATGGTATTGGAGTTACCACCCGTCGCCTCGCCCTCACCAGCATAGATGACATAAACCTGCTCTACCTCGCCATCGCCGTCCCAATCGTATTGACTAAAGTCTACCTGATTCTTAATAGCATTGCAAGCATCAATTACCATCTGTGGTGCATTTGCATCATTTTGACGACTTGTGCGCTCACCATAATACTTATAAGGATGCTTAAGTTTTACGGGACCTATAACATCAAAAGTGAGGTCAAACTTACCATTACTCTGATCATGGAAATAGTCGTGCACACTACCGATAGCACCATTATTATTAGTATATCCTGCCTTGTTAAGCATATTCTCATAGAGCGTCTTGACATCTTTCTCACGTGGCTTGAGTGTCAGCACGTCCTCCGGATTCTTGAAAGCCATATCCTCAAACTCAACCAAGATGACAAGTCCTTTCTTCTTACCTTCCCAAGTCGTTCCGAAACCCTGCCCGAAAGGCTTAGAACTCACATGTATTTCTTTCTGTCTTTGCAGTTGTCTTACCTGCTGAAGGGCTGCCGCAACGAGTTCTTCCCTACCCTTTCGCAATCCCTTTTCGTGTGCCAAGACCGATGATGCCACCAACTGGTTGTCCTCAATGCGAGCGTAATAGTAATTGCCATTATGAGGTAGCAAAGGAATACCGTCCTCCGTCAGCGCATAATTGAAATGCTCGTCACCTACGGTCATAACCTTGAGGATTGTTCCGTCCGCCTGTTTAAAGCTTCGCCACATTCTCATAGCAGGAATAGCAAATGATGATGATGCCAACAGCATGCTGGCTAAAAGAGTTACAATTTTCTTCATACAATTGCTTTATAATGATGATTCATTTGGTTTTTATTGGTAAGATTTTATCTATTGTAAGATGATGCAAAGATAAAGAAAAAAATAAAAGGTAAGAAGATAAAACGATAAAAAATAGGGCTATCCATTAGCATGTCTTTCCGCCTTCTACAAACAGCTTATTCCTTTGTTAATCGATGTTTGTAAACTATTTTCGTGTAACTCAAAACCAAGACATGCTCTTTTGGCTTCTAAAAGATGCCTAACTGGCTTGCAATAGATGCCCTTTTGAGGGATAACTAACGCCCTTTTGAACCCTTACTAAGCACCTTTTCTTGCACAAGTTTATAACTAATTGACTTCCTGTTAGTTGCAAACTCGCTTCTTACACGTATTTTTGCCATTATTTGTAGATGTTTTCTTCGAAATTATGTAATGATTTTTCAAGTCCTTATCTGCATTTTTGAAGTATTAAAATGAAAAGGTCTTCTGTGTCGGAGGATAAGGTCAGTCAACCCTCCTACCCCAGTCTTCTTTCACAAATAAAAAACTATTTTGAAAATAATTGCAGATAAATTTGTTTTAATGGTTTTATTTCATACCTTTGCTTCCAAAACAAACAATTACGAAGAAAAAGACCTAATAAGATTTCATATTTCAACGACTGTCAGCTATCCAGAGGCAAATAGTAACACCGAAACCGCCTATGCCTTAAAGAACTTGACACAATACTACTTGAAAAAGAAAACCAACTATTTTTACTGATTTTAATTCTATAAACAATCATAACAATGAAAAAGCTTTATCTTGCAATAAGCTTAGCTGTATGCTTGGCTTCTGCACCACTTACAACCTATGCACAAGCTAAAAAGGCTAAAAGTTTTGTTGCTACGATGAACGAAACACAGAAGGAAAAGCAACAGTTCGCTTATGGTTTTTACAAGACCTACATGAACAGCCTTATCTATCCTCAACTCTCAGACCTTAGCACGGTGATTGCAAAGAAGTTTGTTAGTCCAAAGGTTTTGAAGAAGACTGCCGACACTGGTGGTGACGTACTTCTTGATGCACAGGACTGCATAGAGGAGAATGTGCGTACGCTACAAGTTGTTCCTATCAATAACGATTGGTTCTGCGTTGCATTTATGTGGACTTCAACTTATGATAAAATCCCATCACAGAAAAAAGTTATTTATATCAAGGTAAAGCAGCAGGGCAACTCATTTATCATTGAGGATGCTACTTCTGAGAAACCAAAGCTGACGAAAATATAATTCAGAATTCATAATTCACAATTCATAATTATGATTACCGCTGTTGACTATGATTTACCTGAACGCACAGGCGAACACGTCAACTCGTAAACTTGTGAACTCGTAAACTGATTATAAACCGGTGTTGGCTATGATGTACCTGAACGCACAGGCAAACACGTCAACTCGTAAACTCATAAACTTGTAAACTGATTATAAACCACTGTTGGCTATGATTTACCTGAACGCACAGGCGAACACGTCAACTTGTAAACTCATAAACTTGTGAACTCATAAACTAACCAAAAGGGGAATCCCGCATTTCACGCCCCTCCCTACGGGGGAGGGGAAGGGGGAGGGGCCAGTTGGGCTGGTTATTGCTGGTTGTAGATGGCATAATATTGGAACAAATTGGATTTTAAATTATTAATTTTAATCTAA
>CAMUQM010000110.1 GCA_947095945.1 uncultured Prevotella sp. | reverse complement strand
TCGTTTGAAGGAGGCTGATGGTCAGCTTTATGAGGATATGAAGAAGTATGGTCGTAGAAACATTGCCTGTCTGACGATTGCTCCAACGGGTACAACCTCTCTTATGACACAGACGACTTCGGGTATTGAGCCTGTCTTCATGCCAGTATATAAGCGCCGTCGTAAGGTGAATCCAAATGATGCAGATGTACATGTAGACTTCGTTGATGAGGTTGGCGATTCTTTCGAGGAGTACATCGTTTACCACCGTAAGTTCTTGATATGGATGGAGGTGAACGGAATTGATACCCAGAAGAAGTACAGTCAGGAAGATATTGACGAACTTGTGAAGCGCTCTCCTTATTATAAAGCAACGGCTAACGACGTTGACTGGCTGATGAAGGTACGTATGCAAGGCGAGATTCAGAAGTGGGTTGACCACTCAATCTCTGTGACTGTGAATTTACCAAATCAGGTTGACGAGGAGTTAGTGAACAAACTCTATGTCGAGGCATGGCGAAGTGGCTGTAAGGGTTGTACCATCTATCGTGATGGCAGCCGTTCGGGCGTAATGATTTCTGTGTCGAAGAAGGACAAGGCGAAAGAAGATAAGCCTATTGATGAGGAGAAGGCAAAAGATCTTAATTCGGCAGAAGAGCATCATGAGCACATCTGCAACCATCCACACGTTATTGAGGTTCGACCAAAGGAGTTGGAGTGTGACGTCGTTCGTTTCCAAAACAATAAAGAGAAATGGGTAGCTTTTGTCGGCTTGTTAGATGGTTATCCTTACGAAATCTTCACTGGTTTGCAGGACGATGAGGAAGGTATTGCCCTTCCAAAGAGCGTTACTAAGGGTAAGATTATCAAGCAGACAGCTGAAGACGGCAAGCATCGTTACGACTTCCAGTTTGAGAATAAGCGTGGTTATAAGACTACTGTTGAAGGCTTGTCAGAGAAGTTTAACCCAGAGTATTGGAACTATGCAAAGCTGATTTCAGGTGTGTTGCGTTATCGCATGCCAATTGATCATGTCATCAAGCTTGTTGGTTCGCTGCAATTAAAGAGCGAAAGCATCAACACATGGAAGAATGGTGTTGAGCGAGCATTGAAGAAATACGTAACTGATGGTACGAGTGCATCAGGCTTGAAGTGTCCTGTTTGTGGACAAGAAACCCTTGTTTATCAAGAAGGATGCTTGATTTGTACCAACTGTGGAGCCTCACGTTGTGGCTAAACGGTCAGTAGTTAGATTGTAATAAAATAGAGGGCAGACCGCTCGTCATGCCCTCACTTCTCTTAACGAATGATGAAATTAATGACAAGTTATATTCTTCTGCAAGGACTTCACTTCCATGCTCGTATCGGAGTAGGGGAGCAGGAACGCATTGTTGGTAATGAGTATGTTCTCGACCTTCGGTTAGGCTATCCGTTGGCAAAGGCGATGGAGAGCGATGATGTCGCTGATACATTGAACTATGCAGAGGCTTTTAACGTCGTAAGAGAAGTAATGAAACAACCAGCCAGCCTGTTAGAATCAGTTGCTGGTACCATTGTCGAAGCATTGTGTGCGGCTTTTCCAATGATAAGTAGTATCGACTTAAAACTCGTGAAACTTAATCCGCCAATGGGTGCTGATAGTGACGGAGCAGGCGTGGAATTACACTTAATAAATGATAAAAGCAAGGATTAGAACCTTGGTATCCCAACGAAAAGCCGTATCTTTGTCCTTTAAATAGTTAAGTATGTTTAAGAAAATATCGCTTCTCTTTGTTTTCTTGGTCTTGTCTGTAGGTCTTTCATGGGCTGCAGATGGACGTTTCACACTGGTTATTGACCCCGGTCATGGTGGCCATGATGCAGGTGCGGTGGGTGCTATATCAAAGGAGAAGGACATCAACTTGAATATAGCTTTGGCTTTTGGCCGTTATGTTGAGAGGAATTTACCAGATGTTAATGTGGTATATACTCGTAAGACAGATGTGTTTATCCCATTGCATCAGCGTGCCGATATAGCCAACAAAGCTAAGGCAGACCTCTTTATCTCTGTTCATACAAACTCTGTGGCATCAGGTCGTTATGTGAAAGGATTTCAGGTTTACACCTTAGGTATGCACCGTGCCAAGGCTAACCTTGATGTTGCTATGCGTGAGAATAGTGTTATCTCGATGGAGACAGGCTATCAGCAGACTTATCAGGGCTTTGATCCAAACTCATCAGAGAGTTATATTATGTTTGAATTCATGCAGAATGCAAACATGGAGCGAAGCGTTGAACTGGCACGAATGATACAGAACTCTGTTTGTTCTACTGCAGGTCGTGTTGATAAGGGTGTTCATCAGGCTGGTTTCCTTGTATTGAGAGAGAGTTATATGCCGAGTTGTTTGATAGAATTAGGCTTTATCACAGCAGCAGATGAGGAGGAGTATCTGAACTCTTCAGCTGGTATAGATGCCATGGCAAGAGGTATTTACAATGCTTTTGTACAATACAAGAATACGTATGACACACGTATCGTTGTGCCTTATCGTCCTGTTGAGAACAAACGAATTGTGGTGGATCGCGTTATTCCAACGCCTCCAGCAGACAAGCCACGCCCAGTTACACCAGTTGAGAAGCCTCGTACTGCGGCTCCTGTTCAACGTTCTCGTTCTACAGTCCCAGTAGAGCAGCCTCGTTCATCATCTCCAGCGCCGAAGCCTCGTCCGATGAATAAGATACAAGAAGCGAAGAAGAGAATTTCTGATGCTATTCGAGAACTGCTCCCTTGTAATGATTCGAAGGCTGAAGCTCCAAGTAGTGTGCCAGTGTTTAAGGTGCAGGTGATTGCATCCAATCGACAGTTGAGAACAGGTAGTAATTTGTTTCATGGTCGCACCGACATTGACTGTATACAGGAAGGAAACTTCTATAAGTATACGATAGGCTCCAGTACAAATTATAATGAGATATCACGACTGCGCGAGAAGTTGCTGAAAGATTTCCCACAAGCATTCATAATTGCTTATAAAGATGGTGCTCGTATGGATGTCAATCAGGCAATAGCAGAGTTTCTTAAGAATAAAAAGCATAAGTAAATAAAACGGATATGAAGAAATTTTTCACGCCACAAGTAAAGATTGCTGTTGTTGCTATACTTGCAGTTGTTGTGTTGTTCTTTGGAATGCAGTTTTTAAAGGGCTTATCACTCTTTTCGAACGATGCACATTATAAGATAAAGTTCAACGACATCACAGGCTTGTCAACATCTACTCCTGTTTATGCTCGCGGTTTTAAGGTGGGTATGGTTAGGAATATTGATTATGACTATGATAGGTTGGGCGAGTCAATTACAGTCGATATTGACGTTGATAGAACACTGAGAATTCCAGAAGGAACCTCTGCTGAGATTATCAGTGACATCATGGGTAACGTGAAAGTCGAACTGAAGTTTGGCAAGAGTACTACGTTGTTGAAACCTAACGGTTGGATTGACGGTAGTATTAACGATGGTACATTGGGCGACTTGAAGAGTATGGTACCTTCATTTCAGAAGATGTTGCCAAAGTTGGATAGCATCCTTACCAGCGTAAATACGCTCCTTGCTGACCCAGCTCTTCAGAGTTCGGTTCATAATGTGGATAAGATTACAGCCAACCTCACCACTTCTACTCGTGAGCTTAACACGTTGTTGGCACAGGTGAATGGTTCTTTGCCTGCTATGACAGTGAAAGCTGGCAAGGTGATGGACAATGCCAACGGAATGATGGTGAACGCTAACAACGGTATCACAGAGGCTCGTGGGGCAATCCGTGGAGCTAATAATATGATGGCTACCCTTAATAATAAGGTGAATGGACTCGATGTTGAGACTACAATGGCTAAGGTTAATTCAACCTTAGACAATATGAACTCGTTCACAGCTAAGTTAAATAGCAATGAAGGTACAATGGGTTTGATGCTAAATGATGCCTCTTTATACAATAATCTTAACAGTACAATGCGCTCTGCGGATAGTCTTTTGACAAATCTCAAGGCACATCCAAAGCGTTATGTTCACTTCTCTATCTTTGGTAGAAAAGATAAGTAATTTAAATATAGTCTAAATAAGATTGTCAATGTTTCACACGCAGGGAAAGTGTCTTGAAGCCGTTTGAATATCAGCTTCTTTACGCTTTCCCTGTATTTGTTTCACTCTTTAGATTAGAGTAGGTGTAGGGTGAGTTAAACTGGTTGTTTTCAAATACTTACAATTACGCAACCAATGAAAATATTGCTCAATAAGATAGATGATGCAAAGTCCACAGGTATAGCGTTTTACAAACTTCCACTTGTTTGATATATAATCTTTAAGATAGTTATCTTTATAAATAAATTATTATCTTTGCAGTATCAAATTAATTAGAGATAGTTGTTAAGCCACTATTTCAATAAAGACAATAGATATTATAGAAAACCAATTATGAACGTCAGTCCTAAAAATCTTTGGGATAGTTGCCTCCAGCTCATAAAGGAAAATGTGACCGAGCAGCAATTTGATACTTGGTTTCGTCCGATTGTACTACAATCTTACAAACCGGCATCCAAGACATTGTTAGTTCAGGTCCCAAGCCAATTCGTTTATGAGTATTTGGAAGGACATTACGTAGACTTGCTGCGTAAGGTGTTGACGCGTGTCTTCGGACAAGGCGTTCAACTGACGTATCGTGTAATGGTTGACCAAGAGAATCATTTGTCGCAAGACTTAGAGCAGGATACCGTAGAAGATATCTCTTCACAGCGTCCTACTGCTCGTGCCAATCAGAGCCCAACTGTGCTGGATACAGTGCCACAGGACCTCGATTCACAACTCGATCCTCATAAGTCATTCAGCAACTATGTTGAAGGCGACAGCAACAAACTTCCACGTTCTATCGGTCTTTCTATCGCAGAACATCCTAACACAACACAGTTTAACCCAATGTTCATCTATGGACCATCGGGCTGTGGTAAGACTCACCTTGTTAATGCTATCGGATTAAGAGCGAAGCAACTCTATCCTCAAAAACGTGTGTTATACGTGTCTGCACGTCTGTTCCAAGTACAGTACACCGATTCTGTACGACAGAACACAACAAATGATTTCATCAATTTCTATCAGACAATTGATATCCTGATTGTCGATGATATTCAGGAATGGGTTACTGCAACAAAAACGCAGGACACCTTCTTCCATATTTTCAACCACCTTTTCCGTAACGGAAAACGTATCATCTTAGCGAGTGATCGCCCACCAGTTGACCTGAAAGGCATGAACGATCGTCTGCTGACACGTTTCTCTTGCGGTTTGATTGCAGAGTTAGAAAAGCCAAATGTACAGCTTTGTGTAGATATCCTCCACAGCAAGATTAAGCGTGATGGTCTTAACATTCCAGAGGATGTAGTGCGCTTCATCGCTGAAACAGCTAATGGAAGTGTGCGTGATCTTCAGGGTGTTATCAACTCACTCTTGGCTTACAGCGTTGTATATAATAGTAATATTGATATGCGATTGGCTGAGCGTGTTATCAAACGTGCAGTGAAAATTGACGACGAACCGCTGACAATTGACGATATCATGGACAAGGTATGCTCGCATTATAATGTCACGATGACGGCAGTTAACTCTCGTTCACGTAAGAAAGACATTGTAATGGCGCGCCAAGTGAGCATGTATATGGCACAGAAATATACAAAGATGCCTGCAAGCCGTATCGGAAAGTTGGTTGGTAATCGTGATCACAGCACCGTAATCCACAGTTGTTCTAAGATTGAAGACCGGCTGAAAGTTGACAAGGGATTCCATGCTGAAATCGCAAGTATCGAAAACTCTTTTAAGTTAAAAGCGTAAGGTTATTAGTTTGAAAGTCTGTCGCATCGTTGGTGGCAGGCTTTTTTTATTTGCCTTAAACCTTAATCCCTCACTTGAAAATAACCTTCCCTTCACTCTGAAAAATCATTACAAAATAAGTAAATAAATCCCCTCAGAAGTCCTAAAAGGTACTTAAAAATATATCTTTGTAACTCTCAGAGCATCAAGTACTTGTATGAATGTATTTCAAAAGTTGCTTGCTTCGAGTTCAAAAGGGCGTTAGTAAACGTTCAAAAGGGCATCTTTTGCAAGCCAATTGGGCATCTTTTCGAAGCCAAAAGAGCATCTTTTCAAAACGAGGATGTGAAAAATAATTACATTCGTTGTAAGGAGTGGTTTTGGAGATGGTTAAGGATACCCATTTAAAATTGTTCATTTTGGGTAGGACTGTTTGGCATTAAACGTAATAAAAAAGTGACTATACATAGTTTTAAAACAAAAATGATGCCAGTTCGGGATAAAAAAGAGCCCTAAAAAGTTGGTAATCTCGCTATTATTTTGTAACTTTATAGTTGAAGATCAATCACTTACAAAACATATATAGCGATGATTACCACAGACAAAGTTACAGAAATATTTTGTATATTGGATGAGTTCTGCAAGAATTTAGATGCCGAGTTAACTAAAAACCTACACATTGCCCCCATAGACGAGGGATATAAGCGCATGCGAAACCGTAAAGGGCAGATGTCCAAGAGCGAAATCATGACCATCCTGTTGTGCTATCATTTTGGCTCTTTCCGCAACTTCAAGCACTATTACCTCTTCTTCATCAAGGAGCATCTGGCAAGCTACTTCCCTAAGGCCGTGTCCTACACGCGTTTCGTGGAACTCATGCCCCGCGTGTTCTTCGACC
>CAMUQM010000109.1 GCA_947095945.1 uncultured Prevotella sp. | reverse complement strand
AACAACATTGGTGAGTTCCTCGCTATTGTTCACGCTTTAGCACTGATGGAGAAGCAAGGTATTAAGGATAAAGTTATTTATAGCGACTCTTATAATGCTATCTTATGGGTAAATAAAAAACATTGTAAGACTACTTTTGTCCGCAATGCAGAGACTGAAGAACTCCATCAAATCATTGCTCGTGCTGAACATTGGCTCCAAACGCATAAAGTAACGACACCTATTATAAAGTGGGAAACGAAGCAGTGGGGTGAAATACCTGCCGACTTCGGAAGAAAATAAAAGCCCCACCCCGACCCTCCCCGAAGGGGGAGGGAGACAAATTCGCTTAAGATTTGGTACAATAAGCTATTTCGAGAATAACGATAGAAATAAAAAGCTCCAATAAGTTTTCACTTACTGGAGCTTTTTATTATTTTCCTAAAAACCTTCCTCGTCGTAATCATAAAGAGGATTTATATTCGATAGTAGTGGAAACTATCACAATAAAGTTATCCTAACTGACTTCCGTTAGGCACTCCCCTCCTTTCGGAGGGGTAGGGGGAGGCTTTACTATCCGTAGATAATATTACCGTTCTCGTCCTTATACTCATCAAGACCCTTCTCGTATGTAGCCATAGCGCGGAGACTCATACCCACATTTGAGAAACCACCATCGTGGTAGAGGTTCTGCATTGTCACCTTACGGGTGAGGTCAGAGAACATTACGATACAATAATCAGCACACTCATCAGCACTTGCGTTGCCCAATGGAGACATACGATCAGCAAAGTCGAAGAGCTTATCCATACCCTTCACACCTGAACCTGCAGTTGTCATTGTAGGTGACTGAGAAATAGTATTGATACGTACGTGCTTCTCACGACCATAAATATAACCGAAGCTACGACCGATACTCTCCAACAATGCCTTAGCATCAGCCATATCATTGTAACCGTAGAAAGTACGCTGAGCAGCTACATAAGAGAGTGCAAGGATTGAACCATATTCGTTGATAGCATCAAGTTTCTTAGCACTCTGAATCATCTTGTGGAATGAAACCGCAGAGATATCAAGTGTTGTATCAAGCATCTTGTAGTCCAAATCATCGTATGTACGGTGCTTACGCACGTTTGGTGACATACCGATAGAGTGGAGAACGAAGTCAATCTTGCCACCCAACACTTCCATAGAGCGCTTAAATACATTCTCTAAGTCCTCTACGTTAGTTGCATCAGCTGGGATAACCTCGCAGTTTAACTTCTCAGACAGTGCATTTACTGTACCCATTCTTACTGCGATTGGAGTATTTGATAAAGTGATCATTGCACCTTCCTCAACGGCTCTTTCAGCAACTTTCCATGCGATTGACATCTCGTTGAGGGCTCCAAAAATAATACCTCTTTTACCTTTTAATAAGTTGTAACTCATAATCTTCGTTATTCAAATTTGGTGTAAAGGTAAGCAAAAAAGGTTGATTTGCCAAGAATTTATACATAAATTACATCTAAATGCTATCCATAAATGACAATTTGCACATTTCTACAGGTTCTAATAAGACTATTCCCCATAACCGTTCATCTCTAATTCGACCTATCTCAAGCCCATATTCTAAGTAAAAAAAGGTTCTTCCGTTAAATGTATAGACACTTTTTGTATAGCTTTAATGGTAAACCAAAGATATAGATTTAACAAATAAACAACCAAGACAGTCTTGGCTGTCTATTTTATTCACTCTCCGACACTGATAACCGTTTCTTTTTAACACGTCGAAAATCTGTAGAAAGGACTTTGAAAAATCATTACAAAAATTCGTATAAAAGACCTAAAAGAAAGCAGAAAATTACGTATAAAAGGCGAGATTGCAACCAACAGTAAATCAATTAGTTATGAAGTCGTGCAAGAAAAGGTGCTTAATTGGACTTCAAAAGGGCGTTAGTAAGACCTTAAAAGAGCATCTATTGCAAGTCAATCAAGCATCTTTTCAAAGCTAAAAGAGCATGTATTGATTTTGAGTCACATAAAAATAATTTACAAAACCTGATTGAAACGTGAATAAATTATTTGTTGAAGCGGAAAGATATTGTAGTCAATAGACATTGTCTTTATTTGCCTTTTCTACATTTTATCTTGTAACTTGCCCCCCTTGTAAGACCATCTGATTTTGGATAGTTACCATGTAAGTATAAATTCTTTATACTATTTTCAATCTATGGATTTAACGGAAGAATCAAAAAAAATCTTTTTCAATAAAAGAAACGCTGTTATGGAAAGATATCAAAGACTTTTAACAGGACTATAAACCCTCTATTCTTAAAAAATATATGTTCGAAAAGCCACAAAGAAGAACCTTTACCGAATTATTTTCATGTAAATGGGGAAATTCAGTTAACTTCCCTATATTAGAGAACGAACGTCTCAAACAAAGCAAGAATATCTTTGGAAAAGACTATTTCAAAGTACTTCTGGAACGAATTTGATTTATCTGCGCAAGCGAACAGCGTTTTTAGCATCAAATAACAAATATCTATACTGAATGCAGCACAGATTATGACCAGCAAGTGTTAACAACTCGAGAGTTTTACTCCATGATACAAAATCGTTTCCACTATGCAATCACAGGGCAGACTGCAGCTGAGATTATCTACACAAAAGCTGACCACGATCAAGAACACATGGGACTAACAACTTGGAAAAATTCTCCAAATGGTCGAATATTGAAATCAGATGTTACAATAGCCAAAAACTACTTATCTGAGATTCAAATAAGACAATTAGAGAGAGCTGTCACAGGATTCTTTGATTATATTGAGGATTTAGTTGAACGAGAGAATACATTCAAGATGTCTGATTTCGCTAAGAGTGTTGATGCTTTCCTTACTTTCCGACAATATAAAATCCTGCCTGACAAAGGTCATATTTCAGCATTACAAGCTAAAGAAAAGGCTGAAAAAGAATATGATATATTCAATAAGACACAAAAAATAGACTCTGATTTTGACAGGGAAATAAGAGGTCTTACCAACAAATAGAAACATGTACACCTTACTAACAAGTATTCACTTGAACAACCTTTCTGTGTAAATAATTCGGTAAGCATGGTTCTTACTTGTTTATATCGATACTTTTAATTACTTTTGCAACCGTAGGAAAGAATAGAATCGATAGTTAATTATAAAACGAAAGAGGGTTAGGAATATGAGAAGAAAGGTTTTCTACTTTTTATTATTTACGCTGTTTGCCGTTAATTGCATGGCTTTCAACATTTCTGCCGATACCACAAAGACAAGTAAAAAGGCTGATAATCCACTGATAGAGGACGGATATGATGTCGATGCTGATACGGTTATGGGATATTATGGGAAGCCAATTCAGCACCTGACAAGCTTTACGAATAACACCATAACGCTCAGTTGTCCTACACCAAACCGTTGGAAGGGCTTTTATACATGGAAAGGCTTTAAGATATCTAACTTCTATGTGAAGACGGGTGAAGCATCTTTCAAGGGGATGAATGCCGCTATTTTGTCTCCGATAACGATGACGACAAGCATAGACAGCATCACAGATTCGATCTTTACCGACCGTCTTCTTGCTATTGAATACAAGGGAAAAAGATGGGTTTATAGCAATGTTATCCGTAACACCGAGGCGGATGTAATGCTAAGTTTTGAGGAGATTACGACAGGAAAAGAGGGTATAGAACTGAGTTATGAGGCTGGACAAGGATACAAATATTACTATCAACTCCTTATCAATATGTCTGATGGCCAACCCTGTTTGACGAACATCTACGTTGACGAACACAATTCTACTGCAAAGTATCAAGCCACACATCAATTCGATTTTACGGCGTTTGACGACGAAGGTGACTTCTCTCTTTATCGTTATCGACGCCATTTCCCAATGCTCTTACGGACAGGAAACTACAATGCTTTTGGTGAATAACAGCCTACGCAATCCTCCCCATAAATCGTAATCACATAAAGCAGCGGCACTTAAAAACGCCAACGCAGTTGAATATCGAGTCCACTTAGCGTTGAGGAGTTGACTTGCTGAAGTGCTGAGGATATATGGTCACGGTCGAAATAATGCGTGGTTGAACTGCGAAGAATTATCATAAGACGGCTCGATAGGTCTGCCCGAGCAAACAGACTATAGTACATACCCTTACCAAAGAAGGCAGGAAAGCTAAAAGAATAGAGTGGACCACGCTCGTAAACATAGATACGTGAAGCGAAATCTGTCGTTTGAAAATAACCAATCATACCATTCAGCGTGAGCCACGAAAGCGGTTTCCAAGCCCCTGACTCACTCACCATATAACCGAAACTACGCTTGAGATAATTGCTTGTAGCAATGTCCAATTGACTTTTACAACTCCAAGAAGCTGCTGAATAAGCTAAGGAAAGACGAGCGCGTTGCGTAAGTTCGTTTATAAGAGCAGTCTTATCAGCATTATCTCTCTCACGTAATCTAAGCCGATAACGTGCCAAAAACGACCAGCGTTGCCGACTGTAAGTTAGCATTAGTAGATTATCCCATGCCCTACTGGCTGTATGTGCGCCAAAACGAGGGTGTGAGAAATAAGCAAAATCAGTGTAAGCCATGAGTGATAAGCCACGTTTAATATTCCAATTTGCACCTATGAGTAATCCACTTTCATTCTGAACCGTCCCGTTATCACCAAAGCTACGTGCGAAGAGGGCTGTATATTGGTAGCCATAATAACGCTGAACAGCAAGTAAAGAGAGGTTTGAAGTAGGCTGAAAAGAAAGGTTATTCACCATTGCAAGACTCCCTTTACTATCCATAGCCGTCTCACCTGCCAACGACCAACGAGGATGCTGATAGCTATAGTCCATACTTATATTCCAAAAGTGATTGCCTACGGGCGCATAATGACGATAATATAAAGAAGTATTGGGCGTTAACTCCTTGTTAAAACAAGAATATACGCCTGATACCCCCACACGAAAAGCACCCGAAGACCAAGCTAAATGCGTTCCTGCAGCAAACTGCGTGGCAGCATCTTTGCTATTCATCTCACGCTCAGTGCGGTGATAACCAGTCTTAAGAATCGTCTTAATCGTTCCACTATCCGTAAGATTTGCATCTATACAGCGATAGGAAAGAAAGGTGGTAAGGTCAAGGTGCTTTGCAATTTCCACCTTTGCAGCTACTCCTTGCAGATAGTTAGCTGCCGAACGAGAGGAGTGTGCATGAATACCTGTTGTCTGTCTGCCAAGCGTTGAGAGCATAGCAAGTTTCCCAAAGCCAAAAGAATTGTTGATAACAAGTCCTTGCCCGAAGTTCACCTTATATCGTCCTACAGCCAGCGTCTTCAATCGTCCCATCTTTCTTAACAGCAAATAAAAACTGTAATGGTCATAACCTAAACCGTTGCCATGCGCAAAGAAGGGTTCACCAGCATCTTGTGCGCCCACCAATCCAACCTGAACATAATCACCATAACGGAAGGTATAACGCAAAGAATGGGCATAAGGATAGCCAAGATAGCCATTGCGGTCGCCCGCTCGTTGATAGAAAGGAAGATGAGAGGTCAATAAAGCAGTGTGCTTTCCGCCCTTTAGAATTGCTTTAAGTGTGGGGAACTGGCGTTGTTCATCTACTGGAGAGACACAGACAAAATAAGGAAGAAGCTGCCGACGAAGAGCATCTAAGGATTCAATCATAGCCAATTCCCCCAATGACTGCATACCATGATATTGATAAACGTAGGTTTGTATGTCTTCAATCTGTTCCGCAGTAAGGAAAGGAATACGTTCAAGTTCTTCCCTACTTGCCGTATTTAGGTTCAATGGATGTTCTGAAAGGTCAGCTAATAGTTCAAAGGTTTCCTCCTTAGCATCCGTATTCTCGCCATTACTTGCATAGAGTTCTTCAAACAATTCCTCCCATTCATAGGTCTGTTGTGCGGTGGAAGTAAGGCTGATAAGCCCTAAAAGACAGGTCAGTAGTATATTTTTCATTTTGTTAGACTTTCAAAGTATTAAGACAACAAATATAGTCTTTACAATTGAGAAAAGCAAACAAAACGGCAAGAAAAGTAAAAAGAAAATCCCTCTCAACCTTCTCTAAGACCACAGTTTATGGTAAAAGAGAAGCTATGAGAGGGTTATCTTTTATGCTTTTAAGCAGGAAAAGCGATAAAAGCAGAGAACTCTTTACTGAATTCTCACACTCTTTCCGTCCTTATAACAAGCGATGGTGCGACTACCATTGGTATAAATATCTTCGCTACCCGGCATATCCAAGCTAAAACCAGCAGCCTTTACTTGCGCCACAAGGTTGTCGTATGCAGGCTGATTAAACACTGCAATGATGATTGCTCCATCCTTAAATGCTACGTAACTTGATACACCTTTGCGCATTGGCTTTGGATAATCCTCATACTTGTCAGCGGTAAGAAGCTTTGCAAGAACACAGTTCTTATAATACATCTTATTGAACTTATCCAAGCGATAAACCTCATAATTTGTCTTCAGTTTATAACCATACTTCTTTGTAATGGCATCAACCTTGTCTGGATTTTGATACATATCCAAAGCCTCAGCAATGCTAATAACCTCCTTGAATGGCTCAACTGCGACAACAGGTCCTTGAACAACAGGGGTCGCAACAGTCTCTGTTACCTTCTGTTGTGTACCACAACTATTCAAGATTAAAGCAAGTACAAGGACGATAGGAGCTATCCATACATTCTTTTTCATAAGTT
>CAMUQM010000108.1 GCA_947095945.1 uncultured Prevotella sp. | reverse complement strand
ATCAGTTAGTTTACACTAATTTCGATATTTCTCCATTTTCAGTGATTAGTTACATGTCAAAAGGGCATCTATTAAACGTCAATTAAGCCTTAATTCGAACGCAATTAAGTATCAATTAAAAACGAAGATGTGAAAATTTAGGACAAAACATATTCTTTTCACTCCTTCATTTCATAGCAAGTTCGATAGATATATTAAAAGACAAAAAACAAAAAGAGACTATATCAAAAAAGTAGAAACACAACAATTGTGTATCTGTCAGCAAGAACTTATATGGAAGCACAAGCATGCTTTCCACACAAATACGCTGACTACATTTTTGAGATCGTCTCTTTCTATGTTTTTAAAACTGATTACACCTTATTATATATAGGTGCGAGGAGGATAAGAATTAATCCTCTGCTGGCTTCATGTTAGTGTAAACGTTCTGCACGTCGTCGAAGTCTTCCAAACGCTCAACCATCTTGTCAATTGTCTCACGTTCTTCGTCTGTTACGTCTTTCAAGTCGTTAGGAATACGAGTAAACTCTGCAGAAGTAATCTCGAAGCCGTTGTCCTCCAAGTGCTTCTGAATCTCTCCGAAGCTTGTTGGCTCACCATAGATAGTGATTTCGTTCTCTTCCTCATCTTCGTCGAACTCGTCCTCAACACCATAATCAATCAAGTCGAGAATCAACTCTTCCATATCCAAGCCGTCTTTCTTCTTAAAAGTGAAGACTGCCTTATGGTCAAAAAGGAAGCTAAGAGAGCCCTGCGTACCAAGGTTACCATTGAACTTGTTGAAGATTGAACGAACATCACCCACAGTACGTGTAGTATTGTCGGTCAATGTCTCAACAAACACAGCAATTCCGTGAGGACCATAACCTTCGTATGTTACCTCCTTATAATCGCTGGTATCTTTACCCATTGCGTTCTTAATAGCACGCTGGATATTGTCCTTTGGCATGTTCTCACGCTTACATGTTGCTATAATCGCACGAAGGCGTGGGTTATTCTCTGGCTCAGGACCGCCTGCCTTAACAGCAATAGCGATTTCTTTACCTAACTTAGTGAACGTACGGGCCATGTGACCCCATCTCTTGAGCTTACTTGCTTTGCGATATTCAAATGCTCTACCCATTGTATTTGTTTGTTAACGGAGTTCTGCTCCGAGTTTATTTGTTAAATTCTTAATTAGTTTCTGCATAATAGCATCAATAGCCTTATCGTTGAGTGTCTTCGTCTCATCCTGAAGAATGAAGTTGACTGCATAGCTCTTCTTACCCTCAGGAAGGTTCTTACCCTGATAAACATCGAAGAGTTCAACACGCTTCAAGAGCTTCTTATCTGTCTGACGAGCAATCTCCTCGATTGCTGCAAACTCTACTGTGTTGTCAACCAACAGCGCGAGGTCACGGCTAACTGCAGGATACTTTGATATTTCTTGGAACTGAAGTTTATTCTTACGAATAGCCTTCATTAGTCCTGCCCAATTCAACTCTGCATAATAAACCTTCTGATCAATATCAAAACTCTTCAAAAGTTTATGGCTAAGGATACCCATTTCAACAAGCACCTTACCGGCACGTGTTTTCAATGCTAATCCCTTATCGAAAGCATTGTTATCAGACTTTTCTGCGACAAGCAAGCCCTGTGCAATACCAATTCGACGAAGAATATTCTCTACGTATGCCTTCAATTCATAGAAAGTACTTTCCTCATCAGGATGCGCCCATGAGCCCTGAACACGCTTACCAGTTACCCATAAAGCCATGTGATATTCCTGTGTGTAAGCCTTAATTGGGCTTTCCTCTGACCACTTCTCCTTATTGTACTTATAGACGTTACCCACCTCAAAGAAGCGAAGGTTCTGTGCCTTGCGGTTTACATTGCGAACAACACTCTCCAAACCACCAAAGAGAAGGGTCTGACGCATCACACCCAAATCGGCTGAAAGTGGGTTCATCACCTTTACAGTTTCCTCCCAAGGATAAGCATTGAACCCTGTCTCCTCATAGTAAGAACTCTTTGTGAGAGAGTTATTCATAATCTCTGAGAAGCCAGCACCAACCAACTGCTCACCGATGATATTCTCACGATGATAGTTCTTGTCTGCCTCCTCAGCGATTGTCAATGAAGACTTCAACTCTGTAGGAATCTCTACATTATTATATCCATAGATACGAAGGATGTCTTCAACAACATCACAAGGACGTTGTACGTCGACACGATAAGGAGGAACGAGAAGATTAAGACCCTCAGCATCTTCCTTTTCAACCTTCATCTCGAGGCTTTCTACAATACGCTTAATCGTTTCATTACCGAGCTTCTTACCAATAAGACGGTCGCAATACTCAAAATTCAAACGAACTGGGAATGCCTCCATCTTAGTAGGATACTCGTCACGAATCTCCATGCTCACCTTTCCACCAGCCAGTTCCTTACAAAGGATAGCAGCCTGCTTCAGTGCATAGATGGTTCCGTTTGGATCAATACCACGCTCGAAACGGAAGCTGGCATCAGTTGAAAGGCCATGACGACGAGCACTCTTACGAATCCATGTTGGATGGAAGTAAGCACTCTCCAAGACAACGTTTCTTGTCGTTTCGTAAGTTCCACTACCCTTTCCACCAAAGACACCAGCAATACACATAGGATCTTCCACATTGCAGATAGCAAGGTCGTGCTCACCAAGTGTATGCTCATCACCATCCAAAGTAACGAACTTCTTACCCTCGTTCTTATCCTTAACGATGATATGATTGCCCTTAACCATATCTGCATCAAAGCAGTGCATAGGCTGACCATAAGCCATCATGATATAGTTAGTGATGTCTACGATATTATTGATTGGGCGCAGACCGATAATATTCAGTTTATCCTTCAACCATTGTGGACTCTCCTTTACCTCGCAATCAGTTATACTCAAACAAGCGTAACGACGGCAAGCATCAGTATTCTCAATAGTCACATCAATAGGAAGGTCATGATTGTCTACCTTAAAAGCATCACAAGAAGGGCGATGCAATGAAGTCTCATAACCATTCTGTGTCAACCAAGCATAGAGGTCGCGTGCTACACCATAGTGGCTCAAAGCATCTGCACGGTTAGCAGTAATGTCTATTTCTATCAGCCAGTCACTGTCTAATTGGTAATACTCTGATGCAGGCTGACCTACTGGTGCATCTTCTGGCAACACGATGATACCATCATGACTTGTACCAACACCAATCTCATCTTCGGCACATATCATACCAAGACTCTCTACACCACGCAGCTTACTTCTCTTAATCGTAAACTCGTTGTCGCCATCATAGAGTACACAACCTAAGTCTGCAACGATAACTTTCTGTCCTGCTGCAACATTTGGTGCGCCACATACAATCTGCTGTGGTTCTCCCTTGCCAAGGTCAACGGTTGTTACGTGAAGATGATCAGAGTTGGGATGCGCCTCACAAGTGAGTACCTTGCCGACGTAGAGACCCTTCAGTCCACCTCGAATCGTTTCAACTTCGTCCAATGCGCCAACCTCCAAGCCTGTAGAAGTGAGTGCAACAGCAATCTCTTCTGGAGTCAGACTGAAGTCAACGTATTCCTTTAGCCATTTGTATGAAATCTTCATTATGTAGTTATATTGTTTATTCTAAAAATACATGCAAATTTACGAAAAAACTCAGACATAGCAAAAGGATAAAAGAAAAAAGCCGTTGCACAAGAAGAAAGTCACTATATCAATAATCTCAACAATGAAAAAGCAGACTATTTCATATCTATGCAAAGCTATGTTTCAAATCCTTTATACGATAGGTTTAACTGGTGAAAACACAAGAGCTATAGCAAGTAACAACTTTGTTTGAACTTGAAGGAACTGGGCTATATTACTTGCAAATATCAAGATAATGCCTTACCTTTGACGACATAAAATTAATTAAGCTTAAAAAACAAAGAAATAATATGAGACTTACAGGACGTAGAGAAAGTAATAACGTAGAAGATCGCCGTGGCATGGGCACTGGCGCAAAGGCGGGTATCGGTGGTATTGGAGGTATTATTATCATTGCTCTTATTACCTTTATGAGCGGTGGAAACTTTGGGGATGTAGTTAACAATGTTGTACAAACACAGATGCAGGGGCAGACTGAAGTACAGACAGATGGTCAACAACGTCAGTTTACCGAGGAAGAGGAGAAACTTGCTGACTTCTCAAAACAAATCCTTGCTGGTACGGAAGACGTATGGACTGAACAATTCCAACTGCATGGTATGAGATACCAATACCCTACTCTCGTTCTCTTTACAGATGCGGTGCAAACTGCTTGTGGTAATGGTTCAGCAGCTATGGGTCCTTTCTATTGCTCTGCTGACCAGCGCCTCTATCTTGACTTGAGTTTCTTTAGTGGTATGCGTAAGGACTTAGGAATACAAGCAAAGGGCGACCTTGACTTTGCCTACGCATACGTAATTGCGCATGAAGTAGGTCATCATGTGGAATATCTCCGTGGTATTCTTGGCAAATGTCACGCAAAGATGGCGCATGTTAGTAAGGAAGAAGCTAACAAGTTGAGCGTAAAACTTGAACTACTTGCTGATTACTACGCTGGATGTTGGGCACATTATGACAATCAAAAGTTCCAAAGTCTTACCGATGGCGACCTTGAAGAAGCGATTGACTGTGCTGAGAAAATTGGTGATAACTATCTGCAAAAGAAAGCACGTGGCTATGCTCAGCCCGAGACATTCACACATGGAACATCTGAACAGCGTATGTATTGGTTGAAGAAAGGTATCGAAACTGGCGATTGGAATACAACAACCTTTTCACAAGGCGATTTGGATTAAGTCTTCAACGGTCTTTTCCATATCTACAAGCACACTTATTGCATGGCAAATAAGCTTTGCCTGCTATCCAAACAATAGGCTTTAAGAAGCAAAACGATTGTAAAAGACAATTTATCTTCATGATAAAAAAGAATTATTTTCACGAAAAGAAATATTTTTCTTCATGAAAAGAAATATTTTTTTTCGTGAAAATAATTCGATAAGAACATTCTATAGTAGTAGAGAAAGACACTTTAAAGCATCTAAAACCTTCTCAAACAAACGATAAACAAAGCCTGACAAACTTCTTACTATCAAAAGGCTATATGCTTACAACTGTTGGAGATAAGCCGAAACCATTTCTGCACAACGCTCTCCATCAATTCCTGCACTAACGATTCCACCTGCATAACCAGCACCTTCAGCACAAGGGAAAAGCCCTTCAAGACGAACGTGCATGAATCGCTCTCGATCACGAAGAATACGAACAGGAGAACTGGTACGGGTCTCCGAAGCTATCATTACAGCTTCGTTAGTAAGAAAACCATGTGCCTGTCTACCAAAGGTTTTGAAAGCCTCTTGCAGTCGTTTTGTAACAAAAGAAGGCATCCAGAAATGAAGTGGACTGGAAATAAGTCCCGGCGCATAGCTTGACTTAGGCAAATCATACGACAGACGATTATTTACGAAGTCTGCCATACGCTGTGCAGGAGCTGTTTGTTTGCGATTTCCCTGCTGCCACGTGTCTCGTTCTAACTGTTCTTGATAACGCAAAATACGCAACACATCATCGCCTTCAACATCCTCTGGATTCAGCTGAACAACCATACCTGAGTTCGACCATTGTGTTCCACGATTGGCAGGACTCATACCGTTGGTAACAGTCTGTTCTGGACCAGTAGCCGAAGGAATCACAAAACCACCGGGACACATACAGAAAGAGTAAACGCCACGTCCCTGTACTTGTGTTACAAAAGAATACTCTGCCGTAGGAAGATACTTTCCTTTTCCATTCTTATTATGGTATTGTATCTGGTCTATCAAGTGAGAAGGATGCTCTAAACGTACACCAACAGCTATTCCCTTTGCTTCCATCTCAATCCCTGCATCTGCAAGATAACGATAGACATCACGTGCCGAATGCCCCGTTGCCAGTACTACTGGACCATGAAACTCACGCTTCATGCTTATAGCTCCACTATTATCAATAGCCTCAACCCCAACGACTTTATCACCATCAAGGATTAATGAGGTCATTTTTGTTTGAAAATGCACTTCTCCTCCACAGTCAAGTATGGTGTTACGCATGTTCTCTATCACACGTGGGAGCTTGTCTGTACCAATATGTGGATGAGCATCTGCGAGAATAGAAGGTGAAGCACCATGCTGACAAAAGACATTTAGAATCTTATCTACAGGACCACGCTTCTTACTTCTTGTATAAAGTTTTCCGTCTGAATAAGCTCCAGCACCACCTTCACCAAAGCAGTAATTTGACTCAGGATCAACCTCTTGTGTCTTCGAAATTAAAGCCATATCAAGCTTACGATCACGTACATTCTTTCCACGTTCAAGGACGATTGGACGTAACCCAAGTTCAATAAGCTTCAAAGAAGAGAACAAACCTGCTGGTCCTGCACCCACAACAATAACCGAAGAACGACTACTTACGTCTTGGTATTCAGTCTTAACATAAGGGTCGTCTTGTGGAAACTCGTTAATATAAACACGAATCTTCAAATTAACATATATGTCGCGATGACGTGCATCGATAGAACGCTTCAATACCCGAACACGATAAATTGTACGCTCATCCAGCCCCTTTTCTTTAGCAAGGTATGCCTTCATATTGTTTTCATTATAGGCAACCTGAGGCAAAACGCGTAACTGATATTCCTCTGTCATATATAGTGTAACTTCTTCTTTTTGCCACAAAT
>CAMUQM010000107.1 GCA_947095945.1 uncultured Prevotella sp. | reverse complement strand
TGAGCTTGAAGGCAAAGGAGTAGATATCAAACTATTGAACGAATATCGCAAAGCACTTGATGAACTTAACAAGCTACTTCAACAGATAGAAACAGACCGCAATGACGTAATCAAATACGAAGATGCGGTGGAGTCTCTATTCTCCAAAGAGGCTGATATTAGAAACAATATAAAGGAGATTGGGCAGCGACTTATTATGTTGCAACAACGCTACGAAGACAAACGAATACGCATAGAGAAGAAGAGACAGGGACTTGAAGACCAACAGAGAGCTATCCAAAAAGACCTCGCTCATAGACGAGATGGACTAAATCAATATCATCAAGTCATAGAAAATGAACACTTAGTATCCAACGATTATCTCGCTGATAATAAGGTAAAGTCTACGCATTTAGACTGTCTACAGCTAATAAGTCAGCTGAGAGGCACCATTAATCAGAAACGAGAAGCCATTGAGATACTAAAAAGCACTGTTGTAAACTTCAATCGTAACTTTAAGCCGCAGAATGCTTTTCACTTCAACACAATACCTATTACAGACGCAGATTATATGCAGATTGCAGTTGACTTACAAGAGTTTATCGACAATAATAAGATAGAAGAATACCGAAGACGTACCAGTGAGCATTACAAAGACATCTTGGGACGTATTTCAACTGAGGTCGGCGCGTTGATGAAACGTCGATCTGATGTGGATGGAGTAATCCTTGACATCAATCGAGACTTTGTTGAGAAGAACTTTGCTGGAGTCATTAAAAGTATAGAATTAAGAGCAAATGAGTCGTCAGACAAGCTTATGCAGTTGCTTATATCTATTCATAATTACTGCATTGAGAATGCTCTTTCTATAGGAGAACTTAACCTCTTCTCAAGTGATAATCGTGATGAAGTAAACCGAAAGGTTGTAGACTATCTGAAAAGTTTATCTCATCAGTTACAGAACGAGCCCAATCGTAACATCGTATCATTGGGTGATGCCTTCCGTTTACAGTTCCGTGTAAAAGAGAACGACAATGATACAAGCTGGGTAGAACGCATTAATAACGTTGGTTCAGACGGAACAGACATCTTAGTAAAGGCAATGGTTAACATCATGCTTATCAACGTATTCAAGAAGAAGGCAGCCCGTAAGAGTGGTGATTTCATCGTCCATTGTATGATGGATGAGATTGGTCGTCTACATCCAAACAACATTAAAGGCATCTTACAGTTTGCTAACTCACGTAATATCCAGCTAATAAATAGTTCACCAACATCCTATAATCCATACGATTATCGGTATACTTACCTACTAAGCAAGCATGGTGTAAAGACGAAAGTTGAGAAACTTTTAAAGAGAATATAACAACGAAAGACAATGACAATAAGTGCATCTATACAAGCGTTAATAGCTGGTGAGACCGTTGCAGGCTCAAGGATAAGTAATAGACTACTGACAGAACTTATCCAGGAAGGTCTATTGCAAATCATTATACATGGGTCGAGAAAATCGTATCGTGCCAACAATATCGAAGCATTAAAAAGGTTTCTTATTGATAAAGATGAGAACTATCGGATATTAGATGTCGGTAATTCCGAGTCAAGAAGTTCAATGGCAAGCGAGACTGGAAACTCTAAACTCGTGACTATACGTTCGTGTCCAGGATTCCCAGTGAATACGTATGAGTCGATTGAATGTCGGTTGAATGATAAGCCTTTCAATATCAATCCACAAGAAGGATGTTTCTTTTTTGTATCTGATTGGAAAACATTTACAATTCCAGACAACGTGATTATCATTGGAATAGAGAATATGGAGAATTTCAGGAAAATCCATCAACAAAGGCGCTTCTTTAATGAGTATCTACATAAACATGAACTTTCACAAAAGGTATTGTTCGTCTCACGCTATCCACAATCAACCGATCTTAGAGAATGGATGGCATCTATCCCCAATCCATATATCCACTTTGGCGACTTTGATTTGGCTGGCATCCATATATTCCTGTCTGAATTTCAGAAGCATTTAGGCATAGAACGCACATCTTTCTTAATCCCAGAAGATATCTCCTCACGGTTAAGATGTGGTTCAACAAGACGTTATAACGAACAATATGCTCGTTATAAGGATATTAAATCAGACAGAATAGAGATTCAACAATTGATAGACCTCATTCATCATGAGCGTAAGGGCTATGATCAAGAGGGTTACATTTCTCAATAATAAGGACTTATGACACAAAGAGAGTAACCTATCCAAAGACCTTACTTACCTATACAGAAGTGCTTAAAGATATTTCCAAGCACCTCATGTGGGGTAATCTGTCCGCCTGTGATATCAGCGAGTTGATGAAGACAGATACGTAAGTCTTCACTAATGAGGTCGCCACTAAGTCCGAAATTAAGTCCTTCTATCACTCGAAGGATAGACTCATCAGCATGCGTTAATGCTTCATAGTGGCGAGCTGAAGTAATAATAACACTATTCTCGTTTATCTCAGGAATATCAGCTACTTCATAAATGGCATTCTCTAATGCTGTGATATTCTGCTTTAACTTTGCAGAGATATAGATAGTATGTAATTCTTCATTTACCAATCTTGGCTCTGCTTCTTTACTATCTATTTTATTAAAGATTGTAATCAAATGCTTTCCCTTTGCCAAACGTTGCATCTCAACACATTCTTCTTCTGTTGGTTGTTCATCAATAACCCACAGGACAATAGCCGCCTCATCCATCTTCTGATAGGCACGTTCAATCCCTAACTTCTCAATTTGGTCGTCTGTATGACGAATACCAGCTGTATCAATGAAACGGAAAGTAACGCCTTTGATTTCTGTTGTATCTTCGATGACATCACGGGTTGTACCATGAATATTTGAAACGATGGCTTTCTCTTCATGGAGTAGACAATTCAATAGTGTTGACTTACCCACATTCGTCTTACCCACGATGGCTACTGGTACACCTTTCTTCAACGCCTTACCTGTCTCAAAAGAGTTTGTAAGTATTCTTATCTTTTGATGTATCGTCTCAGCCAATGCTTTCAGTTCTGTACGATCAGCAAATTCAAGTTCCTCATGATCAGAGAAATCAAGTTCTAACTCCAATAAAGAAGTCATTTTCAAAAGCTGTTCACGTAAGAGTGAAAGCTCTGAACTAAAATGACCCTTCAACTGGCTCAATGCCACTTGATGCGTTGCACGATTAGAAGCAGCAATAAGGTCGGCTACAGCTTCCGCCTGACTAAGGTCCATCTTACCGTTCATATAAGCTCGCTGTGTGTACTCTCCCGGCTGAGCCTGACGACAACCAGCATCAATAAGTGCCTTTACAACCTGATTAAGAATATAAGCAGAACCATGACAAGATATCTCAGTACTATTCTCACCCGTATAGCTATGAGGAGCACGGAAGACACTAACCAGAACATCATCAATGGTATTTCCCTCCTTATCAAGGATTTCACCATAATGCAAGGTGTTCCCTTTCGCATCTGTTAAATGCTTTCCACGAACACCATGAAAGACTTTGTCCGTCACTTCTATCGCCTTCTCACCACTCACACGGATGACACCTATAGCTCCACCAGGCTGAGTAGCAAGAGAGCATATAGGTTCACCACCCCCGGAAAGAATAGACAGAGGGGTGGATAAAACTATTTGTGATGTATTGTCTGTTTGTTTGCTCATAAAGAATCATTTATTATATTCTCTCCAACACCTTCTCTATCAAGCCATCAATAGTATTCTTATAGCTTGCATTTGCTTCTTTTGCAAGGCGGTTGGCAATAACCATACAAACCGTTACAGCCTTATGTCCCATAAGTGTTGCAAGACCAGCAAGAGCCGAAGACTCCATCTCGAAGTTAGTTACCTGCATATCTTTATAAGAGAAGTTCTCTATCTTTTCATTCAACTTAGGGTCCTGCAATGGTAAACGAAGCTCACGACCCTGTGGTCCAAAGAATCCTCCACAAGCAATTGTTACGCCACGTACCATATCATCAGCTGCGATGGTATCAAGCAATTCCTTATCAGCACAAGCCACATAAGGATTACCCAACTGTGCATTCCATTCCACCTGCTTCTTAAACTCCGCTTCAAACTCAAGGTCACAAGCCTGATTACGACCAGCATAGAAGTTTAACAAACCATCAAAACCAATACTCTTGGCAGATGCAATATAAGTACCAACAGGTGTGTAAGGCTGCAATCCTCCACAAGTACCGATACGTACAAGTGTCAACTGGCGCAGATTCTCATTCTCTGTACGTGTCTTGAAATCAATATTTGCCAATGCATCCAGCTCATTTACAACAATATCGATGTTGTCACATCCAATACCCGTACTTAAAGCTGTGATTCGTTTTCCACGGAAAGTACCTGTGATAGCACGGAACTCACGATTAGAAACCTCACACTCTACATTCTCAAAGTGCGAAGCAACAAGTGCTACACGACCCGGGTCACCAACAAGAATAACTTTATCTGCAAGATTTTCTGGTTTCAAGTGCAAGTGAAAGATACTTCCATCTTCGTTAATAATCAGTTCTGAAGGGGCAAAATATTTCTTCTCCATAGTTGAAAGATAATTTGGTAATGTTGTGAATAATTATGTTCGAAACACAAAGATAAGCATAAATGCAGAGAATACCAAACGATGTAAAGAAAATAACGCATACACAATGGTTTACAAAAGCTTTCATATACATAGTTTCCACACAAAAGACACATTAATTATTATATTTTAGCATTAAAGAGAATGTTAGAATCCTTACTACAAGAGGTCTGTTTATTTGTACTTATACGATATCTCATTAACGATAGAATGAAGTCATCCTAACAACATACTATAATGTGTTTAGCCTTCCGCACATATCGTGCGGAGCCATAGCACCACTCGTGTTAAGCACTAACACAAGTCGTGTTAAGCATCAGCACCATTCATGCTTCATATCAATACATATATAGAAAAAGGTTAGCCGCATCATTACAGCAGCATAGTAGACTTCTAAAAGATTCCGTTTGAGAAATGTTTTATTGACCGACACTGATAAAAAATATTCTAAGGAAATTAGGATATGAGCTATTTTTTTTGTTATCTTTGCAAAAACAACAAACTAATGCACTATGAACAGAACCAACAAAGTATTGCTCATATACACAGGCGGCACCATTGGTATGGGACATAACCAACGGACAGGCGCATTGGAGCCATTAGACTTCAATCATCTTGTTGAAAACGTTCCCGAGTTCAAACTAATTCCTACAGAAGTTGATACCTATCAATTCGACCCTCCTATCGACTCTTCGGATATGTCACCTGTGCGCTGGAAACAATTGGTAAAAGTCATTGCAGACCGTTACGATGACTATGATGGCTTTGTTGTTTTGCACGGTACGGACACGATGTCTTACACAGCTTCTGTCTTGTCGTTTATGTTTGAGAACCTAACAAAACCCATCATCCTCACTGGTTCACAGCTTCCTATCGGACAGTTACGTACGGATGGTAAGGAGAACCTTATGACAAGCCTTGAATTGGCATCTGCCCATCACTTAGATGGCACACCAACAGTACCAGAGGTTTGTATCTATTTTAGCGGACATCTCCTACGAGGCAATCGCTCAACAAAGCAGAATGCAGACGAATTTAATGCATTTGATACCTTTAATTATCCTCACCTCTGTGAAGCTGGTGTCAACTTCAACTTTAATGAACACAATATTTTAAAACCAGACTTTACGAAGCCGATGGTACCACACTTTGAGTTGGATAACAATGTGATTATCTTCTCTCTCTTCCCTGGTATCGAAGAGCATTTGATTCATCAAATGTTTGATGCACCAGAGTTGCGAAGTATTGTTATGCGCTCATACGGAAGTGGTAATGCACCACAGCAACCTTGGCTCATGGATATACTTCGTAAGGTTTCAGAACGTGACGTCATCGTTGTCAATATTAGTCAGTGTATTAGCGGACAAGTAGAGATGAACCGTTATGATACGGGTTATCAACTCAAAGATGCTGGCGTAATCAGCGGTTATGACAGTACGGTTGAGGCTGCTGTAACAAAACTAATGTACCTGCAAGCAAAGTATAAGGACACTGAAACCATCCGCAAATACATGAACCAATCAATTGCTGGAGAAATCACTATCTATAATTGATAGACTACTACGAACAACTTGATAGAAAACAAAACAGCCCAATATTCCCCACCCTTCCTACAAATCAATAGTTATTGAAAGGAAGAATAAAAGGAAATATTGGGCTGTAATATGATTATTAGAACTTATTGCAACGCTCAAAGAAACCGATTTCCTCGAGTTCTTTCTTCATGCGAGCCTCTTCTTCATCTGTCATATTCTGGAAAGGAACACGGTTAGGACCAAGGTCAAAGCCTATCAACTTCATGATACGCTTACCACCAACGATATTGCCACGGAAGTGACAAATAACGTTGATAACCTCTTGTGAGAAGTTTTGTTTCTCACGTGCGGTCTCAATGTCGCCCTTGTTCCATGCCTCGATAATACCTGTCAGTTCACGGCCATTATAGTTGGTTGTACCACCGATACCACCCTTAGCACCGCCTTGAGCCAAACTTGGAAGGATAGTCTCATCCTGTCCGTGCAACATATCAAACTTACCATCTTTGTAAAGACGGCACTGGTTGTACTCATAAAGGCTCTCGAAGGTGTACTTGATACCTGCGAAGTTAGGGATACGACCATCAACAGCTTTCAAGAGTTCGA
>CAMUQM010000106.1 GCA_947095945.1 uncultured Prevotella sp. | reverse complement strand
ATATAAGGTGTATGAAGATTTCCATCGGTATAGATGTGGGCATTTCAACAACTAAGATTGTTGGAATCAGAGAAGGTAAGGTTATTAAACCTTTGCGTATCAAGGCTACTGATCCAGTAACATCCTTGTACGGAGCTTTTGGAAAATATCTATATGACAATAGGATAGAGTTGTTTGATGTTGAGCGTGTTATGCTTACGGGCGTTGGTGCTCACTATATTAATAAGCCTGTTTATGGACTTCCAACGGCTAAGGCTGATGAGTTTTTGGCTGATGGCTTAGGTGCTCAGTTTGAGTCGAAGTTGCAACGTATGATAGTTGTTTCGATGGGTACAGGTACTTCGCTTGTGCTTTGTGATGGCAATGAAGTACGTCATATTGGCGGTATTGGTATTGGTGGCGGTACGTTGAGCGGTCTTTCTCGTTTGCTTTTGCAGACAGATAATATTAATGAAATCATTGCTTTAGCTAATAAGGGGGATATCTCTCGTATCAATCTGCAGATTAAAGACATCTCTACCAGTCCGCTTCCGGGTTTGCCAATGGATGCAACAGCTTCACTCTTTGCCAATGCACAGGCTAATGCCAGCCGTGAGGATATTGCTTTAGGATTAATTGGTTTGGTGTTGCAGTCTATTGGTTCTGCAACAATATTGAGTTCTTTGAATAGCGATATCCGTGACTTTGTACTTATTGGTAACCTTAGTTTGTTACCACAATGCGAACTTCTCTTCCCTGTAATGGAGAAGATTTATGACGTTCGCTTTATCATTCCGAAGAATTCAGAGTATTGTACTGCAATTGGTGCTGCATTACAAGCAGATAACATCAAGAAGATATAGTCGCTATCTATAAAAGATTACAGGCACTTTGTAGCATTGTCTACAAAGTGCCTGTTGCTTTATTCTACAATATAATAGCGTGTTATCTTTTGTTCTTATATCTTCGGAACAGTTTCAAGATTCTTCTCTATGTCTTCGTCAGTGAGCGTATAGTTTCTCAAATCACCATTGATATAGGTGTCGTAAGCGGTCATATCAATGAGTCCATGTCCTGAAAGACAGAAAAGGATAACGTCTTGTTTGCCTGTTTCCTTTGCTTTCTTTGCCTCTCGGATGGCTGCGGCAATGGAGTGACAGCTCTCAGGTGCTGGGATAATTCCTTCTGTACGTGAGAAAAGGATACCAGCTTCAAAACTTTCCAACTGTGGTATATCCATTCCAGACATATAACCATCTTTTAGCAGCTGACTCACAATGACGCCTGCACCATGATAGCGCAAACCACCTGCATGGATGTTTGCTGGCTTGAAATCGTGCCCAAGTGTGTACATAGGCAACAATGGTGTATAGCCGGCCTCATCACCGAAATCATATTCAAACTTACCACGTGTCAGCTTTGGACAGCTGTTTGGCTCTGCTGCAATAAACTCTGTCTGCTTTCCTTCAAGAATATTATGGCGCATGAAAGGGAAGGCAATACCACCGAAGTTACTACCACCACCAAAGCAAGCAATGACCTTGTCAGGATATTCTCCGGCCATCTCCATTTGCTTTTCAGCCTCCAAACCAATAATAGTTTGATGCAATGCAACGTGATTGAGTACTGAGCCTAAAGTGTATTTACAATTAGGCGTAGTCTTTGCTAACTCAATAGCCTCTGAGATAGCTGTTCCCAATGATCCGGGGTGCATTGGGTCACGTGTCACGATGTCCTTTCCTGCACGTGTAGACATTGAAGGTGAACCTTCAACCATAGCCCCAAACGTCCTCATAATCAGCGAACGGTATGGTTTCTGTTGCATGGAAATCTTCACCTGATAAACCGCTGCTTCAAGTCCATATACCTTTGCAGCGTAGGATAATGCAGCACCCCATTGACCAGCACCTGTCTCTGTTGTCACGTTTGTAACACCTTCCTGTTTACAATAGTAACACTGTGGAATGGCAGAATTAACCTTATGTGAGCCCAGTGGATTTACACTTTCATTCTTGAAATAGATATGTGCAGGTGTGTCTAATGCTTTCTCCAAAGCATACGCACGGACAAGAGGTGTGGAGCGATAATACTTATACATATCCAGCACTTCTTCGGGAATATCAATCCAAGCATGCTCACAATCAAGCTCTTGCTTAGCACATTCCATACTGAAAATCTCAGAAAGGTCCTCTGCTGTCATTGGCTTACGTGTAGCCGGATGGAGTGGAGGAAGGGGCTTTGTGGGCATGTCAGCCTGAATATTATACCACTGTGTAGGGATATCTTGCTCGTTAAGTATAAATCTTTTCTGTTGTGCCATACTGTTACTAAATTAAACAATGGATAAATGTTATCTGAAAGATGATGTTCTACAAAGTTACAAAATAAGATTTTCTAAATGCACGGAATGATTATATTTTTAGTAATTTTGCTGCCATTATGATAATAATCGCTACTATTCTTGCATATTTTTGCATCTTATTGTTAATAAGTAGAGTTACGGGACATAAAGCTGATAATGAAGCCTTTTTCCGTGCGAATGGACAGTCGCCTTGGTATCTTGTAGCCTTTGGAATGATAGGTGCCAGCATTTCTGGTGTCACTTTTGTTAGCGTTCCGGGTATGGTAATGTTGAGTGATATGACCTATATGCAGACTTGTTTAGGTTTTATTCTTGGTTATTTTGCAGTGGCATTTCTTTTACTTCCTGTTTATTATCGCCTAAAGTTGACGACTATCTATTCTTATCTACAAACACGTCTGGGTAGTTTTAGTTATAAGACAGGTGCTTCTTTCTTTCTTTTGTCAAAGATGACAGGTGCTGCTGTGCGCTTCTATGTTGTCTGTATGATACTTCAACGTTTTGTCTTAGATGCATACGGTATACCTTTCCCTGTAACAGTGGTTGCTCTTGTGGCACTTATTTGGCTCTATACACGACGAGGAGGTATTCGTACACTGGTGTTGACAGACACTTTTCAGACCCTTTGTATGCTTCTTGCGCTTATTCTTATCATATATAAGGTTGTCGAAGCATTGGGCATGACTCTTCCAGAAGCAGCGCAGGCAATAGCTAACGACAGTCATTCTCGTATCTTTGTGTTCGATGACTGGGTATCAAAACAGAACTTTTGGAAACAGTTCTTAAGCGGTATCTTTATTGTTATTGTTATGACAGGACTGGACCAAGACATGATGCAAAAGAACCTTACTTGTAAGACTTTGCGTGAGGCACAAAAGGATATGTGCACCTATGGTTTTGCCTTTGTGCCTGCTAACTTACTCTTCTTATCCTTGGGTGTATTGCTAATAATGTATTTTAATAGTATAGGACAAACCTTGCCTGACATGCCAGATAATCTGATGTTGCAGGCTGTAGCAGGTGGACAGTTAGGTACTTTGGTTGTCATTCTATTTACGATAGGTATTGTGGCAGCCTGCTTCTCCAGTGCAGATTCTGCCTTAACAGCCTTGACAACAACTTATTGTGTGGATATTTGCAACCGTCCAAAGGATGAAAAGTTACGTAAGCAGGCACACGTTGGTATGTCGATTGTGTTTATTCTGTTTATTCTTATCTTCCGCTATGTCAACTCAACGAGTCTGATAGATGCTATTTACACCATAGCTTCTTATACATACGGTCCACTTTTAGGTCTCTTTGCATTTGGATTATGCACAAAGCGAACTGTAAATGACAGGCTGACACCATACATAGCAGTAGCCAGTCCGCTTCTTTGTTTTGCTTTAGATACAATCGTTTCAAGGACTACCGGTTACAAGTTTGGCTATGAACTGTTGATGTTAAATGGATTGATAACATTCTCAGCATGCTTCTTTCTTCCTGCAAGAAAGCAGGGCTTGGATTGCGAAATGAAATAAGCTTAAAACTTACTTTGCGTGTTTCACTTATGTGCTGTTGCCCAGCATGCGTTGTGTTGTTGGTAAGCACCATTGGTGCTGAGTGCTAATTACCTTGTAATATCTTACGATAGTAAAGGCAAACAGACATTAGGAAAAAACATATCTGCTACAAGTAAATCTAAAATATGAAGTAAGTTGGCTTATGTTTGCTGGATAGCAATAAGTATGATAAATAATAAAAGGCAAAGAGCACTAAACCCTTTGCCTTTTATCCTTTTGTTATATGTAATCTTACAAATAGTTTTTATCTTTATTAAGAAAGAACTAATTGTAAGCCTTTATCCTACAATAACTCCTCAATCTGCTTTGCGATATTCTCAATCTTCTCTGTTGGCTCAAAGCGAGCAACAACCTGTCCTTTCTTATTAATAAGGAATTTGGTGAAGTTCCACTTAATCTCTGCGCTCTCCTTGTAGTTAGGGTCAGCTTCAGAAAGCATCTTGTCGAGTATAGGGTAGAGCTTGTGTGACTCGTCCCAACCAGCAAAGCCTTTTTGTTCTTTAAGGAACTTGAAGAGAGGCTCAGCATCTTCACCATTCACCTTTACCTTCTTGAAGCGTGGAAATTTTGTGCCGTATGTAAGTTTGCAGAACTCATGGATACTTTCGTCTGTACCGGGTGCCTGCTGTCCAAACTGGTTGCAGGGGAAATCAAGTACTTCAAATCCTTGTGCATGGTACTTCTCATAGAGTGCCTCCAACTCATCGTAGGTTGGTGTGAAGCCACATTTTGTAGCTGTGTTTACAATCAACAGCACTTCATTAGAAAACTCTTTCAGTGAAAAAGCCTTACCTTTTCTGTCTTTGACAGAGAATTCATAAACTGTTCTCATTTCTGTTTCTTATCTTCTCTTTATATAATTTACTTCTTTATATGTTGCAAATATACGAATATTATTTGTTTCTACCTCCATAGTTTAAGAGTTTTTTGGTATTCGATTAACTCGTAATTGATAATTGCAGTCTTATCAATATGGTTTAATTTTCATCGTCAATCATATCTAATAGGGATTTCCCTATCTTCAAATAGTGTATTTACGCAATTATCATCTTATTTATTCACTATTTTTGCATCAGTAAATAAAGAAAATAATAACTTAATTGGATATGAATATGAAACGAATCACTAAATTATTCTTGGCACTTGCAATAGTTGCAAGTCCCTTGACATTGACAAGCTGTGATAATGATTTTTATGATGGAGATGATTATTATTACTATAATAATTTGGTTACATCTGCCGTACGTAATTATCTATATCAGTATCCAAATGGATCAAGTTATTATACAGCTTATAACTGGTTCTATTATAATTATCCAGAAGCAACAACCTCAGAGTTTTATGCTTTCATGGATGCTGTTGGAAGTAATAGATATTATAACTGGGATAATAACTATCGTCAGGAGCAGAACACACAGGTTAGTCGCCTTGTCCAGGAGGCACAGACACTGACTGGTGAGTGGGCTGGAAGTATGACTATTGAGTATACGGATGATAATACGAAACAGCGTATGCGTAATTCTTTCCAAGCTAATATGAAGTTCTTCCAGTACAATTCGTCTGCTAATTCTCTTCAGGGAAATGGTGTTGAGGTAGATACTGATGCACAAGGTAACACACAAACACTTGCATTCTCTTGGAATGTCGATAATAATGGAGACATCTACATCAAGTACACTAATAGTGGAACAATCTTCCGTCTTGATATGAAATCTACTAATGAAGGTTTCCACTTAGGATATGAGCAGGCAAAGGGGTATGATACATTCTTTGGCACGGCACGTAGTACAAACACAACAGATGTTATGAGCTTCAATCTTGCTCGTCAGAGACCAGCAAATGCAAAGACTGAAAATGCGTTGACAAGAGCTTCAAGCAAGGCTTCCTTTGGTTCTGCTAAGGCGAACGACTATGCGAAGAATAGCGCTGGAGCAGTAAATGGTCTACGCAAGAGATAATAAAAGCTAATCGCTTTTCTATAGCTTCACATATACTTGAATGGGTCCCACTAACTGCGAAGTTGGTGGGATTTTTGTCGTTATAATCTGTTGTTTAAAGGGCGTGTTTCATAATTGTAAACTCTGAATTTGTCTTAATCAAATTTACGTTTTTTGAATTATATTGCTGATTTTCAGTCTTTTTTCGTAACTTTGCAGCCGATTCTCTGTCTGAGAGGGGAGAGAATTGGTTTGACTTGATGATTAAAGATGAGGAGAATCATTCAATTTATAAAGGAGTGGACACTGCCAGTGTCAATAGCTACAGGTAGCTTTTTATACCTGCTTTTCGCCTTTATTCCAGCCTTGGATGGTGCAGCAAACTTTTTTGCTCCTATCCTTGATGCAGCTCTTCCATTGTTTATGTTCCTCGTCTTATATGTTACCTTCTGCAAGGTAGACTTCCGCAAGCTTATTCCTGTAGGTTGGCATCTTTGGATAGCTCTCTCTCAAGTGTTGATGGTTGCGGTTGTTATTGGGGCAATTCTGATTTTTCATATCACGAGTGAGCCGCTTATATTACTTGAAGCACTCCTTGTTAGCATCATTTGTCCTTGTGCCTCTGCAGCAGCAGTGGTCACACAGAAGTTAGGTGGAAACCTTGAGGAAATGACAACTTATACGTTTCTCTCCAACTTTCTCTGTGCGCTGTTGATACCAGTTTGCTTCCCTTTAATAGAGTCCGGAGCAGGTATAACCTTTTGGGATGCCTTCATTGCGATTCTCTATAAGGTGTGTCTGGTATTGGTTGCTCCAATGCTTTTGGCATATATAACGAAACATTGGCACGCTTTGTGCAAGTTCTATCAGTGGGTAATCAGTGTGAATAACCTTAGTTTTTATCTTTGGGGATGTTCATTACTCAT
>CAMUQM010000105.1 GCA_947095945.1 uncultured Prevotella sp. | reverse complement strand
AGGGGGAAATGACTATTTTTGTTGTCTATTAACAAGCATTAGTTGATATGAATAATAAAAATTTTTCATTCCTTTTAGCATCTCTTTTGTCTATAACTGTTATGGCTGGATGCAAAAGTGAAAAGGCATCAGCTGCGGAGAAAGTGAAGGATTCTGTGGCTTCTCCTTCTATGGTTGCTGACCCTGTTGTAAAAAAGAAAGATGTACCATTGGTGGTTGATTCTATTGGTAAGTCTTATAGTACAGAGAAGGGTGACGTTGATCTTGCTTATTCCTTCCCAGTGTCTGGTCCTCAACCGCTGGTCGATTCGCTCCGTGCTTACCTCTCATCTGAGTTGGTATGGATTGGGGATGACTATAGTGATGAGGGCGTAGAGTCTAAACCTTATAGCAATATTGCAGATGGTAAGGGAATGATTAACTACTATGCTAAGAATGCTTATAAGAGTATAAGCAAAACTTTAGATGAAATTGATGACCCAGATGTGGCTTGGAAACCTGAAATCTCCAAGTTTGTAATGAAGGAAAATGAAACGGATCGTTATGTTACGTACTATTCTTATTTTTACACATATTCGGGTGGTGCGCATGGAATGGCTTCAGAATATGGGGCTACTTTCGACAAGAAGACGGGTGTTATGCTGCGGAATGTATTGAGTCCGAAGGATATAAAAGCACTTCAACCAATCCTCAGAGCTGGTGTTGAAAGCTATTTCAGAGGGTGGTATGAAAAAGAGAATGATGTTGAAAGCCGTGTAAAGGAAGATATGGATGGGCTCTCTCTTGAGAATGGTATTATCCCATTACCGGGGAATGGTGTTTATCTTTCTCCAGAGGGTGTGGTGTTTATCTATGGATTCTATGAGATTGGTGCTTATGCTATCGGAACGCCTACCTTTACTGTTCCTTATAAGAAGATTAGAAAGTTCCTTTCATCTGAGGCACAACGCCTTGCGGGGATTAAGTAAGTGTTCTTAATTCCGTCGTCAGTTGGGTTGAATAATATTTGGCTTTGAAGTTAAAAACAAACAACTAACAGTAAAAACACTGACTATTTCCTCTCTAAAGGAAATAGTCAGTGTTTTTACTGTTGCATTAGCCAAAGAAAACCTTTAGCAATTCTGACTCCGTTGTCTTGGAAATGGTTGCCTTCATTCCATTCCATCTTACAGTTGATACCTTTGTCCTTGAAGATTTGTTCTTGCCGAAGGATGTCTTTACTGATAGTTGACATCAATTTTGTTTTTGTTTTCTCTTCTTTGTCGCCAAGGCTTAGATAAGCGTGTTCTACTTGAGGCTGGTGGGTATCAGCATAGTCTAACCAACCTGTATACCATGCAGAAGGTGATGCAGAAACAATTCCACGGAAAGGAACATTCTGTTGATAGCCTACCCAAAGAGAAAAGAGTCCTGCTAATGAATATCCTCCTAAGATTGTATTACTTTTATTGAGCTCCAAAGCATAACATGTCTTTAAGGCTGGGATAAGTTGGTTTATTATATATGATAAGGTGGAATGAGCACCATCACCAAAGGGAATCTTACCAAATACGGGTGGGGCAGCCCAAGGTGTAAGCTCGGCATTCCATTTGTTTATGCGAATAGCAATATGAATGAAGGGTGTTTGCGTGTTTTCTTCTATATAAGTGATTTGTCGCTCTAACTCCTCCGTATCATTGCTGTCAACGGGCTGAATGATAAAGAACTTTGCGTTCTTTTCGCTATGTAAGATGCAAGTGTGCTCTCCAATCTCAACAAGTTCTTTTTTATGTCTCATACCTGAGTGTTTATAAGTTACAAAAATAATAGAGGGAATGTGGGGTGTTCGTAGTGAATTACCTTAATCGGTGTAAGTTGACTTGACATCTTCTATACTATAAGTAGGATTCCCCTAAAAGAAAATAAAAGACCATTTCTTTACTCGAAAATGAGTCTTGAAATGATCTTTTTATATTCGGATGTTTCAAACTGTAAAAGTATCAAAACGGTATTTGTATTTTGACATCCTCTTTATGTTTGTATCTTCCTTAATTAGTTTCGGTTGTTTCCGAAGAAACGGAGGAGGTAGAGGAAGAGGTTTATAAAGTCGAGGTAAAGACTCAATGAACCGAGAAGAGCAATCTTCTGTGCTCCTTCACCTGCATCTGGTGCCATCTGTAAGTTTTGCTTAATCTTCTGTGCATCCCATGCAGTAAGACCTGTGAAGACAAGAACACCGATACCGCTAACGATGAAGTCGAACATAACACTCTTCAAGAAGATGTTCACTAATCCTGCGATGATAAGACCAATCAGTGCCATAAAGAGAATACCTCCCATCTTGGTTAAGTCTTTCTTGGTTGTTGAGCCAATCAAAGCCATAGCACCGAAAGTTCCTGCAGTAATAAAGAAGGTCTTTGCGATAGCTGCAGAAGAGAAAGCTGCAAAGATCCATCCTAATGTCAATCCGTTGATGGCAGCAAAGGCGATGAACCATGTTGTTGCTGCAACGAGTGACAGATTCTGGATGCGTGAAGAAAGATACCATACGATACCTAATTCAACCAATCCAGCAATAAGCAGTGGACCACGTCCCATGTAAAGGAATTGGATGAGGGCTGGAGAGTTGCCTGCTCCATAAGCTACTACACCTGTGATGGCAAGTGCCATAGCCATCCACACATATACCTTACGCATCAATGATGGAAATGCACGTGACATTTCTAAGTCGCGCTCCTGTCTACTTGTCACGTTTGTGAAATTGTCAAAATTCATATTCATATTCTTTCTTTGTTTGTTTTCTTTAATCTGTTACTGACATGCTGTCGGTTCTATGGCATAATGCCTTATAGCTCTTATAATACAAATGCTATGCCATTTAGTTACAAATATAATAGAAAGATTAGACACTGACAAATATGCTATCTGTTTTTTATAAATTTCACAAGGTTTGACTTGTGATGGTTTTTTGTTTAACATCTGTTTGCTTTATGCATAGTATAAGGTATAATAATTCTATTTTTGCTTGTTTATGCATTGTTTGTTTGCATATTTGAATTATTTTGCATACTTTTGCAAGTGAATCAGAATGTATATACAGTTATGAAGGTGAAAAATAGTAGACTTGAAGCATTGAAAATGCTTATTTCAAGTATGGAACTCAGTTCTCAGGAAGAAGTTTTGAAGGTATTAGAACAGGAAGGATTCAAATTGACTCAGGCGACATTGAGTCGCGACCTTAAGCAGTTGAAAGTAGCAAAGGCTGCTTCTATGAATGGAAAATATGTATATGTTCTGCCGAATGAAACGATGTATCGTCGTGTGACGACACCGCGTAAAGCAACAGAGATGTTGCAGCGAAGTGGTTATATCTCGGTGAATATATCAGGACAGCTGGCTATTATCAAGACACGTCCCGGTTATGCCAGTGCACTTGCTTACGATATTGATAGTTCTGATTCACCTTATATATTGGGTTCAATTGCGGGTGATGATACTATCTTCATAGCGCTTCGTGAGGGTGCTACACGTGGTCAAGTGTTGGAATCACTGTCGTATGTTATTCCTGAGATTGGATAAGAATAGGCAATAATTGGGGTTCTTCCGTTAAATGTTTGGACGATTTTCGTGTAGATTTAACGGAAGAACTGAAGTTATTCATTAAATAAAAAACGTAGTCGAGACTGTCAACTGTCTTTTTAGTATCATCTTCCGACACAGAAAGTATTTTTAATTTAATACTTTGAAGATGCAGATAAAGGTTTGAAAAATCATTACATAATTTTGAATAAAACATCTACAAATAAAGGCAAAAATACGTGTAAAAAGCAAGTTTGCAACCAACAGAAAATCAGTAAGTTATAAAGTAGTGCAAGAAAAGGTGCTTGATTGGACTTCAAAAGGGCGTTAGTAACACTTCAAAAGGGCATCTATTACAAGCCAATTAGGCATCTTTTAGAAGCCAAAAGAGCATGTATTGGTTTTGGGTTGCATGAAAATAGTTTACAAATATCGATTAATAAGGGGATAAGCTGTTTGTAGAAGACAGAAAGAATGCTAATGGATAGACATATTTTTATTTGTCTTTTCTGCATTTTATCTTTTAGTTTATCTCCCTAAATAATTTTATATTACTTGTTGGCTTTTAATGCAGGTAAGGGGTAAGTTACTCAAAAAACTCGTTTCATAAATTCTATAAAGAGGGTTTATGAAACGAGTTTTTTGCGTGTCGGTTTTTGAGAGTCTCCTTTATTCTCGGAAGTATTATTAGGTTGTTTTGACTTTCTTGAGTTGATATTTATATGCACAACAGACCTATAGGTGTGTATAAATTTATTTATTTTGCCCATATAATGCTGAAAATGTGTCACTTTTTGTTGCGAATATAATTTTATTTATTACTTTTGTTGAATATAAAGTAGTGTATTAAATAATGGAAGAAGCAATTAAGCAAATAGGTGAAAGATTAAAAGGCTTACGTGAGTCTTTGGATATCTCTGTACAGGAAATGGCAGAGACCTGTGGCGTTACGGAGGAAAAATATCTGAAGATGGAAATGGGGGAGAGTGAACTTTCAGTTAGTAAGCTATATAAAGTCTCCCACAAGTACGGTGTTGCTTTGGATGTTTTGATGTTTGGTGAGGAGCCGCACATGAGTTCTTACTTCCTTACACGTAAAGGAAAAGGAATGAGTGTTGAACGTAGGTGGGCATACAAATATCAGAGTTTAGCAAGTGGCTTCAGTGGAAGAAGAGCTGACCCTTTCCTTGTTACGGTTGAGCCGAAACCTGCAGATGCACCAGTAAATATGGATATACACCCTGGACAGGAGTTTAATATGGTTTGGGAAGGACGTATGGATCTTAGGTTGGGTGACAAGCGATTTGTCTTAGAACCGGGTGATTGTATTTATTTTGATGCTAATCAACCTCATTGTATGCGCGCTTTGGATAACGTGACAATGCGCTTCTTGGCTATTATATTTTAGGTTTTAATTTATTCATCATCTCTAAATGGAATAGTAACGATGGAATATCGTGCTTCTTAGGGAAGGGTACAGTCTTTTAATATGTTTTATGTGATATAGGAGAGTCTATAGACCATAATGTTAGTTCAGAATAATAATGATAGAAAGATATTTAACACAAACACATTTTACTTCAGAGGAAGATTTTCGTGAAAACCTACATTTCGTAGTTCCTGAGACATTTAACTTTGCGTATGATGTCATGGATGAGTGGGCGAAAGTTGCACCAGATAAACAGGCTTTGTTGTGGACCAGTGAGCGTGGAGAGGAGTTGAAAGCTACGTATGCCGAGTTTAAAGAACAAACCGATCAGGCAGCAGCTTATTTCCTTAGTCTTGGTATTGAACGTGGTGATAAGGTTATGCTTATTTTGAAGCGTCATTATCAGTGGTGGGTGTCTATGATGGCGCTGTGTAAGATTGGTGCTGTTGCTATTCCAGCAACTCATATGTTGACTGCAAAGGATATTGTGTATCGAAATCAACGTGCATCCGTAAAAGCAATTATATGTGTCAATGATGAATATGTGACTGCGCAAGTTCTCGAAGCAATGCCTGAAAGTCCAACGGTGGAGATACTTGTAGCGGTTAATTCCTTGTCGCAGAGGTATAATCCAGTGGCTGAGGGGTTTCATGATTGGTTTGTAGAATGGGAGAAAGCACCAGCCTTCGTTCGTCCAAAGAATGTGAATGTAAATGAAGATACAATGTTGATGTACTTCACAAGTGGTACCAGCGGTGAGCCAAAGATGGTGGCACATGACCATCTCTATGCGTTGGGTCATTTGGTGACAGGTGTTTTCTGGCATAATCTCGAAGAAAAAGGTATTCATCTCACTGTGGCTGACACGGGGTGGGGTAAGGCTGTATGGGGTAAACTTTACGGGCAATGGTTTGCTGGTGCAACGGTCTTTGTGTATGACCATGAGAAGTTTACAGCAGAAAAGATTATGCGTATGATGGAGAAATATCATGTGACTTCTTTTTGTGCACCTCCAACCATCTATCGTTTTATGCTGCAAGAGGATTTCTCACAGTATGACCTTTCTACACTGAAGTATTGTACTACGGCAGGAGAAGCCCTTGAACCTGTTGTATTTCAGAAGTTTTATGATCTTGTTGGGATTAAGATGATGGAGGGATTTGGACAAACGGAAACGACAATGACCTTGGGTACTTTCCCTTGGATTAAGCCTAAGCCGGGAAGCATGGGTAAACCGAATCCGCAGTATGATATTAAACTCTTGAAGTCAGATGGTTCTTCATGTGAAGATGGTGAGAAGGGAGAAATCTGCATAGATACCAGTGCCGGGAAACCGATAGGTCTTTTTAAGGGATATTATCGTGATGCGGAACTAACAGAGAAGGTTTGGCATGATAATCTTTACCATACTGGTGATTTGGCTTGGCGTGACGAGGAAGGATATTATTGGTTTGTTGGTCGTGCTGATGATGTTATAAAGAGTTCTGGCTACCGTATAGGACCTTTTGAGGTTGAGAGTGCATTAATGACCCACCCTGCTGTTGTTGAATGTGCAGTGACAGGTGTGCCTGATGAAATACGTGGTATGATTGTAAAGGCAACTGTTGTTCTTGCTAATGATTGGAAGGATAAGGCTGACGAAGTGTTTGTGAAGGAACTGCAGAGTCATGTGAAGCATGTGACGGCTCCTTACAAATACCCACGTATTATCGAATTTGTAGATGCACTGCCGAAAACAATCTCTGGAAAGATTCGACGTGTGGAAATTCGTGAACGTGATAAGCAGTA
>CAMUQM010000104.1 GCA_947095945.1 uncultured Prevotella sp. | reverse complement strand
TGGATTACTTCCGCAAGCATGTGGGACATGTAACAACTGAACTTAATTTTGGTTCTGCATTCCAGCTTCTTTGTGCGACACTCCTTTCCGCCCAGTGTACGGATAAGCGAATCAATGCGATTACGCCAGAATTGTTCCGTCATTATCCAGATGCTAAGGCGATGGCAGAGGCAACTGCTGAGGATATATTTGAATATGTGAAGAGTGTTTCTTATCCGAATTCAAAGGCAAAGCATCTGGTTGAGATGTCAATGATGTTGGTTGAGAAGTTTGGAGGTGAGGTTCCTTCTGATCCAAATGCACTTGTTACACTGCCGGGAGTAGGACGTAAGACGGCAAATGTTATACAAGCTGTCTGGTTTGGTAAGCCAACGTTGGCTGTTGATACGCATGTTTATCGTGTCAGTCATCGTTTAGGACTGGTTCCTTCAACGGCAAATACTCCTCGTAAGGTTGAGGATTATCTGATGAAGAATATTCCGACAGAGGAAGTTTCGGACGCACATCATTGGATATTACTTCATGGTCGTTATGTCTGCAAGAGTGCTAAGCCTGATTGCGAGCATTGTCCTTTTGATGATTTTTGTCCAAAGTTGTTGGAGAATAGCAAACTATAAAAAGGTAAAAAAGTAAAGATTATGAATACAAAGAAGATAATGCACTTTCTAAAAGGTATTGCTGCAAATAACAATCGGCAATGGTTTCAGGAGCATAAGGCAGAATATGATGCGGTAAAGGCAGACTTTGAAAAAGGAGTAGACCAGATTATCGCTCAACTGGCAACCTTCGACGATGAGGTTTCACACTTGACAGCAAAGGATTGCACTTATCGTTTCTATCGTGATGTGCGTTTCTCACCTGACAAGAGTCCATATAAGCGACATCTTGGAGCATATATTTGTGCACATGGTAGGAAGGCATTGCGTGGTGGCTATTATATACATTTAGAGCCGGGTAATTGCTTGGTGGCTGTGGGTTGCTATTGGTTGCCGACAAATATACTGACTTCATGTCGCAATGAAATCATGGCAAACATTGATGAATGGCGTAAGGATGTTGAGAATGATAGCTTTCTGAACTTGTTTGGAAAACCTAACGAGGGTGAATGGACGGATGACAAGGTGAGTCAGAAGGGCTTTGGACTGACTGCCTTAAAGACTGTTCCAAAGGGTTTCCCAAAGGATTATGAGCATCTTGAGTATCTACGAATGAAGGATTACTGCTGTTGGATTAAAGTTCCTGATGATTTCTTCGAGGGTGATGGTTGGATTGAGCAGTTAGAGGATATCTGTAAGACGGGTAAGCCTATGATGGACTTTATTAATAATGTGGTAGATGATTATGAGTAGAATAAAATAAAGAGGAACGCAAAGGCATTCCTCTTTATTTTTATGCTTGCTAAATCTCATTGGCTAATCAGATATATTAGCCAATGAAAGTATAGATTACTTCTTTCTCAGTTCTTCAAGACTTGCTTTCAATGCAGCAATCTTCTCCTCTGAGTCGCTCTGCTTTTTGCGCTCACGCTCGATAACTGCAGCAGGAGCATTTGCCACGAAGTTCTCATTTGAAAGTTTTTTCTTGATACCTGCAAGGAAGCCTTCAAGGTGCTTGAGTTCCTTCTCCTGCTTCTCAATCTCAGCTGCAACATCAATCAAGTCACCTACTGGGACAGCGAAACTGTCGGTACCTACCATGAAGCCAGATGCGTCGCCGCTCTTCTCTGTTACCACTTCAATAGCCTTCAAGTTAGCCATCTTTGCGATTACACTGTTATAAGCCTCGTAGTTGTTCTGACCGATTACGTTCAAGTCGAGTTCAACCTTTGGTGCAATATTTTTCTGGTTACGTACGGTTCTTACACCGCTGACAATCGCTTTAACCTGCTCAATTGCTTCGATAAGGTTCAACTCATCCTTGCTTGGAGCATCGAGTTTCAACTCATCACGCATAATGCTCTCGCTATCCTTGCGATCGTAGATGTGCTGCCACAACTCTTCAGTGATGAAAGGCATGAATGGGTGAAGCATCTTTAGCAGTGAGTTGAAGAACTTGAGTGTTGCTTCGTATGTCTGCTTGTCGATAGGCTTGCCATATTCTGGCTTAATCATCTCTAAGTACCAGCTTGAGAACTCGTCCCAGAAGAGGCGGTAAACAGTCATCAAAGCCTCTGAAATACGATAGCTCTTGAACTGCTCGTTCATTTCTGCATTCACTTCTTTCAACTTAGCTTCGAACCACTCAACAGCAATCTTGTTTGCCAATGGCTGCTCTGCATCTGTTGTTTCCCAACCCTGAACGAGGCGGAAAGCATTCCAAATCTTATTGTTGAAGTTACGTCCCTGTTCGCAAAGTGTCTCGTCGAAGAGGATGTCATTACCTGCAGGTGCAGAGAGCATCATACCCATACGAACACCATCAGCACCATACTTCTCGATGAGCATGATCGGGTCTGGTGAGTTACCAAGACTCTTACTCATCTTACGTCCGAGCTTATCACGTACAATACCTGTGAAGTAGACATGCTTGAATGGGAACTTGCCACGATACTCATAGCCTGCCATAATCATACGTGCTACCCAGAAGAAGATAATGTCTGGACCAGTAACAAGGTCGCTGGTAGGGTAGTAGTAGTTGATTTCTTCGTTGTCAGGGTTGTTGATTCCATCGAATACAGAGATAGGCCACAACCAACTTGAGAACCAAGTGTCCATACAGTCGCTCTCCTGTTCAAGGTCGGCAGCTGTAACAGAAGGGTTGATTTCCTGTGCCAACTTCAATGCTTCCTCAGTTGTTTCTGCTACAACAGTAGCATTCTTACCTTCTGCATCCTTGAAGTAATAAGCTGGAATACGATGACCCCACCACAACTGACGGCTGATACACCAGTCCTTGATGTTCTCCAACCAGTGGCGGTAAGTGTTCTTATACTTCTTTGGATAGAACTCAATATCATCATCCATAACAGGAGAAAGGGCGATATCAGCAAAGTGCTGCATCTTCAAAAACCACTGTGTAGAAAGTTTTGGCTCGATAGGAACGTGTGTACGCTCTGAGTAGCCCACCTTATTATCATAGTCCTCAACCTTCTCCATCAAGCCTGCAGCTTCCAAATCCTTTGAAATCTGCTTACGTACATCCATACGATCCTGACCAACATAGATGCCAGCTGCTTCTGAGATAGTACCGTTGTCATTGAAGATATCAATTGTCTCCAAACCATGCTTCAAACCAAGAGCGTGGTCGTTTACGTCGTGAGCAGGTGTTACCTTCAAACAACCTGTACCGAACTGGATGTCAACGTATGAGTCTTCAACTACAGGAATCACACGGTTTACCAATGGAACCACAACGCGAAGACCCTTCAACCATGTGTTCTTAACGTCCTCTGGGTTGATACACATAGCCGAGTCACCCATGATAGTCTCAGGACGAGTTGTTGCTACTACTGCATAGTAGCCCTTCTCATCCTTGTGCATTACGTTGCCTTCATCCTTGCGTTCAACCTTTGCTTGGTCTTCTTCAGCAACATAATATTTAAGGTGATAGAGCTTAGAATGTTCATCCTTGTAGATTACCTCTTCATCAGAAAGAGCGGTCTGAGCCTGTGGGTCCCAGTTAACCATACGTACACCACGATAGATATAGCCCTTCTTATAGAGGTCGCAGAATACTTTAATAACGCTTTCGCTACGAGTATCATCCATAGTGAAAGCCGTACGATCCCAATCGCATGAGCAACCAAGTCGGCGCAACTGCTTGAGGATAATGCCACCATGCTCGTGTGTCCAATCCCATGCATGCTCAAGGAACTGCTCACGAGTAAGGTCAGTTTTCTTTACTCCTTGCTCAGCGAGTCGGTTCACCACCTTTGCTTCAGTAGCAATACTTGCGTGGTCAGTACCCGGTACCCAGCAGGCATTCTTACCCTCCATGCGGGCACGTCTTACCAGAATGTCCTGAATTGTATTGTTCAGCATGTGGCCCATGTGAAGTACACCTGTTACGTTTGGTGGTGGAATAACCACGGTGTAGGGCTCACGTCCATCAGGCTTAGAACTGAAAAGCTTGTTGTCCAGCCAATACTGGTACCATTTTGATTCCACTATCTGTGGATCATACTTGCTTGCTAATTCCATTGTCTCGTATATTATTATTTCTTTATTATCTTTAAAATTACGATGCAAAAGTACAAAAAATCCGCCTAAAAAGCGTATCTTTGCATCAATAATAGTACACTGATGAGTACTTTAACGTTTATGTTTAACTTTAAACATCAAGACTTTGCATACTAAAGAAGATAAACTGAAAGCTTTTTCCCGACTTTTAGACATTCAAGAGCGACTCCGTAAGGAATGTCCGTGGGATAGAAAACAGACCAATGAAAGCCTCCGTCCCAATACGATTGAAGAAACGTTTGAGTTGGCTGATGCGCTCTTAAAGAATGATTCAAAAGATATCTGTAAGGAGCTTGGAGATGTTATGGAGCACGTTATCTTCTATTCATTGCTTGGTGAAGAAAAAGAGGATTTCGATGTCGCTGATGTCTGTAATGCGCAATCTGACAAACTTATGTTCAGACATGATTTCATTGACTGGACGGGTTGGAGCGTGACACGCTCTGATATGGTTGTTAATGCAGCAGGACAAGTTGTTTACAAGGATGAGGAACAACAAGCGACAAGCAATGTACAATCAGGAATTCCTAACACAGCCTCCCAAGTGGAATCGACATGGGAGCAGCGCAAACAACGTGAGCGTGATGGCAATGCTTCGGTACTCTCTGGTGTGCCAAATTCACTGCCCAGCCTTATCAAAGCTTATCGCATCCAAGACAAGGCACGCAATGTTGGTTTTGATTGGGAAGAGAAAGAGCAGGTTTGGGATAAGGTTTATGAGGAGTTAGGTGAATTGAAAAACGAATTGAAGAAGGAAGATAAACAACGTTCAACAGAAGAATTTGGCGACTTTCTTTTCTCTCTTATCAATGCCGCACGTCTCTACCACTTGAATCCTGATAATGCCCTTGAATATACGAATCAGAAGTTTATTAAACGTTTTAACTATATTGAGGAAGCTGCTAAAGCAAAGGGAGTGACAATAAAAGACTTAACTCTTGCTGAAATGGATGAACTATGGGAGCAAGCTAAGGTTGCCAATAAATAAAATAAATATAGAAATTAAGGAATATAAAATATGAGAAAGACTTTTTATTTTATCATGTCTTTGTTTATTCTTGCTGTAGCAATCTCTTGCAAGGATAGCAAACCAAAGTCTGTTGTGTCTGATACGGAAGCGGTTGAGGATTCTATTGCGACAAACGATAGTACTATCTATGGTACTATGGTTGATGGTGGAATGAACTCAATTATTCTGCTTACAGACAATGGTGATACACTTGAATATCTTGTGAATCCAGATGATACACTTGAGGTTGTCAAGGGTGGAAAGATTAATGGTGACCGCTTTGCCATCATTGGCTATAAAGAATATGGCGATAACTTTATGCGTTCAGCAATCAACCTTACCTCGTTGTTAGGTAATTGGAGTAGTCTTGACCGCAACTTTGAAATTAAAGAAGGTGGGACTGTTACTTCAAGTTTACAGTCAGAGAAGAATCCTTGGACAGCATGGAAAGTTTGGAATGGCAAGTTGATTCTGTCAAAGGATACTTTTGATGTAGAAAGTCTTGGTGCAGATACTCTGTCTTTGGAAAACAAAGCTGGTATCTTCGTATTTACAAGAGGAAAGTAAGTTTTTCGCTATACTCTCTTCAAAGAGTACGTGACGACTATTGTAAGAAATAGAATCTTTTCATTCCTCTTTTAAAAGGGCGGGATGAAAAGATATTGCTAAATATATGGAGCCTTTCAAAGTACATATTCTTGGTTGCGGTAGTGCGTTACCAACTTTACAACATAATGCTTCTTCTCAAGTTGTTGAACTTAGGGAGAAGCTTTTTATGATTGATTGTGGCGAGGGAACGCAGATACAACTCCGTAGGTCACGTATATATTTCTCAAAGATTATTGCTGTCTTTATTAGTCACCTGCATGGTGATCATTGCTTTGGCTTGCCCGGTATGATTTCTACTTTTGGCATGACAGGGCGCACAGCTCCTTTACATATCTATGCTCCAGCAGCTTTTGAGCCTATTCTTGATCAAACACTGAATTTCTTTTGTCAAGGTTTGGAGTTTGAGGTTGTTTTTCATGCTGTCGATACGAAGCAGAATAAGGTGGTTTATGAGGATAGGAGTCTGACGGTTGAAACAATTCCTTTGCAGCATCGTATTGAATGTTGTGGCTATCTGTTTCGTGAAAAGCCCACCTTACCACATATCCGCCGTGATATGATAGACTTCTATCATATTCCTATTAGTCAAATCAATAATATTAAGGCGGGAGCTGATTGGGTGACTCCAGAGGGCGATGTGATTTCTAATAGTCGACTGACAACGCCTGCAGCACCAGCTCGCAGCTATGCTTATTGCTCTGATACTCGATACATTAAAACTTTACATAATCTTGTAAAAGACGTTACTACGCTCTATCATGAAAGTACATACGCTGCGCAAGATGCTGACCGTGCTCATCTTTATTGGCATAGCACATCTGAGCAAGCTGCACAGGTGGCCCGTGATGCATCAGTGGGAAAACTTCTTTTAGGGCATTATTCTGCCCGTTATAGCAATGAACAGCAACTATTAGATGAGGCAAAAGAAATATTTCCTAATAGCTTTCTGACACAAGAGGGTACAAGCTTTGATATATAAGTAGGTT
>CAMUQM010000103.1 GCA_947095945.1 uncultured Prevotella sp. | reverse complement strand
GCTACTGTCAATACAGCAAACCAAAGCAAACGTTTTAGGAAATCTATATTCATTCTTTCTTTTCGTAAATAAAGGGGGGGGAAGTGGCTCACTCCAAAGTATGAAATAATCTACAAAGCGCGGTTATCCAACCTCCCATCAAGCTAAATAATATTGGAAAACAGCTTACTTACTGTGCCCCATTTCCTATCTGGTCCTCAAGCGGTTTGATAGAATCTTGTGCCGCCTTAATAATCTGGCGTTGGTCTCTAATAGAAGCATCATCTATCACACAGACATCACGTAGATTACCAAAGTCTGTTGAGAGCTGAATCTGTAAGCGATAAGAGAGTCCATCTTCCGAATTGTAGACATGCTTTATTTTACCTACCAATACACCAGCTGGGAATACAGAAGAATATCCACTCGTTACAACACGGTCGCCCAACTTAAACTTTGCATGACGAGGGACATCATCCAGATAAGCAACATCAGATGCACCCCCATTCCAATGAAGATAACCAAAATAGTCACGTCCCTGAATAGAACAGCTGATGTTTGATTTTGAGTTCAGCACTGGAATAACAACAGCATAATGAATACCTGCCATATAGACAATACCCACAACACCATTTCCACAGGCTACACCCATATCTTTATGTACTCCATCCCATGTTCCCTTGTTGATAGTGATAAAGTTATTAGGTTTATCCAACGAATTGGCTACAACCTTTGCTTGTATCAATCGGAACTTTGAAAGGAAACGATATTGCCCCTTATGAAGGAAAGTAGAGTCCTTCGTCTTGTCATATAGCTGTTCTGACAACTCTCTCACCTGACGTTCCAGTTCAAGATTACGCTTGGTCAAAGCCTCATTCACCTCACCCATCGTCAAGTAAGATGTGATCTTTGAACTTTCCTCATAAGCCAAACCTGCTACGTAGTTCGCTGACGTGAACCACACACTGCCCTGATAGTCGTTGAATCGGAACAGAAGAACCATACTCAAGACTTCCAGGGCAACAAACAAGAACCAATGCTTGTACTTAGCAAGGAACTCCGTCAGATTGTGCATGAACGTTAGTTGTTATCTCATCAAGAACGAGAAACGGTCTACGTTCTTCAATGCTATGCCTGCACCCTTAGCCACACTGTGCAATGGGTCTTCAGCAATATGGAATGGAATGTTAATCTTATCAGTCAGTCGCTTGTCGATACCACGAAGCAATGCACCACCACCACTGAGGTAAATACCATTCTTTACGATATCAGCATAAAGCTCAGGCGGTGTATTCTCCAATGCTGAAAGAACGGCATTTTCAATCTTTGCAACTGTCTTATCAAGACAATGAGCAATCTCCTGATAGCATACAGGCACCTCCATAGGAAGAGCTGTGATACGGTTAGGACCATGTACAATGTAATCCTCTGGTGCTTCTTCACCAAGGTCTGTCAGTGCTGAACCAACATGGAGCTTAATACGCTCTGCCATACGCTCACTGACTTTCACATTGTGCTGACGGCTCATATATTCCTGAATATCAGCAGTGAGGTCATCACCTGCTACACGGATAGAGTTATTACATACGATACCACCCAAAGAAATAACTGCAATCTCAGTACTACCACCACCAATATCAACAATCATGTTACCCTCTGGAGCTTCTACATCAAGACCCATACCGAGGGCAGCTGCCATTGGCTCAAAGATAAGGTAGACATCACGACCATCAGCATGTTCTGCAGAATCACGAACGGCACGAAGTTCAACCTCAGTAGAACCAGATGGAACACCAATAACCATACGCAATGAAGGTGAGAAGAAACGATTACCACTGTGAACCATCTTTATAAGTCCACGCATCATCTGCTCACAAGCTGTAAAGTCAGCGATAACTCCGTCGCGCAAAGGGCGGATTGTACGAATATTGGGATGTTCCTTCTCGTACATCATCTTTGCATCACCACCCACAGCAATCATCTTATCTGTGCGACGGTCCAGTGCTACTACTGATGGCTCATCAACAACAATCTTATCATCACTGATAATAATCGTGTTTGCCGTTCCCAAGTCCATAGCAATTTCCTGGATAAATGAAAATAATCCCATTAATATATGTGTATTTTATAAATGTATATTTCTTTATAATCTGCGCTTATTCTGTTGCAAACCAACTATGAATAGCTGTATCGTAGTGGCTACTAACACCAAAAGCACGTTCTGCAAACATCTTACGATCTTCAATATCTGTCTGCGCACCATTGGTATTGAGAATCTGGAGCAACACTGGATACTCTGCCTTACTTGGCACGATAACAACATCCTTAAAGTTCTTTGCACCTGCACGTATCAGTGAGATACCACCAATATCAATCTTCTCAATGATGTCTTCAGCGCAGGCACCACTTGCTACAGTCTGTTCAAAAGGATAAAGGTCTACGATAACGAGGTCGATGAACGGAATATCATACTCCTGCATCTGTGCCTGATCACTTTCGTTCTCACGTCGAGAAAGAATACCTCCAAAAACCTTTGGATGAAGTGTCTTCACACGACCACCGAGAATTGAAGGATAAGATGTAACGTCTTCTACTTTCTTACATTCGTATCCTAATGATTCAATGAATTCATGTGTACCACCTGTGCTGAGGAATTTAACATCTTCTTCATCTAACTTCTTGAGCAAATCCTCAAGTCCATCTTTGTGAAAGACCGAAATAAGAGCAGTCTTAATTTGTTTTTTACCAGCCATTGTAAAACATTTTATGGATTTGATTTGCAAAGTTACTAATTATAAGCGACTAAACCATATTTTAAATCAAAAAAAAACAAAAGGTTAGCAACTATTTGCTTAAAGTCTAATAAGCTGCCACCTTTTGTTTTATCATGTCTGCTTCAAGTTCTGTTTTCTGAGAACTGAAGTTCTAATCCTTTGTGCCTATTAAAGGCTTTATCAAGCCTACTCCTTTCCTTTGACACCGAAAGCATCCAATATACCTTGAATCTCACTTCCAAGACCAAAGACACTATTCATCACACCGTCCTTGGCTCCTCGCACCATATAGCGGGCACAATCACCTTCGAGTCTACCAATACGCTGACGTTCAGCAACGGTATAATCATGGCGTGAAATCTCACGACGAATATTACCAAATTTATCTACTGCCCTACGCCACTGTTTAGCAGTATAATACTGGCTATTATCACGCAATTCGTATGAAAATTTCTCTAAGTCGTTAATAGCTGATTCACGTGTAGCACATGAACTTACCAATAGCATTGCCACAACGAGGGCAAGCCCCATAAGCGTTCTTTTCACCTTGTTTCTCATCTTTTATAACTTCTAATTTTACAATAATTCTCCCTATTCTTGGCTTGAATTTATAATACCTTTTTATATCAAAAGTAACATCAAAATTCAACCTTTTAGGGGTAATAGTCGTGGCAAAAATAGGAAATAATAATGAGTTAACCAACAAAATCTGACATTACTTTTCATACTTTTTCTACTTTTTAACTACCTTTGTTCCATGAATTTCGCAGCAACACTCCTTCAATGGTTCAAAAATAACGGACGTTCTCTGCCTTGGCGAGAAACAAATGACCCATACGCTATTTGGCTTAGTGAAGTCATTCTACAACAAACACGCATCGCACAGGGTATGAGTTATTGGGAACGTTTTATAGCACAATGGCCTACTGTCAACAATCTTGCAGCCGCCACAGAGGACGAGGTACTAAAAGCTTGGCAGGGCTTGGGTTATTATTCACGTGCAAGAAATCTCCATACTGCTGCTCAACAGGTGGTTGAATTAGGTGGATTTCCACAAACTTTCAAGGAATTAAAGACACTGAAAGGTGTAGGTGACTATACGGCTGCTGCCATTGCTTCTATTGCCTTTGGTCAACCTGTAGCCGTAGTGGATGGCAATGTCTATCGTGTACTTTCTCGTTATTATGGAATTACCACAGCTATTGACAGCACCGAAGGGAAAAAAGAGTTTCAAACACTTGCTCAATCTCTTTTGCCAACAAGCGAACCAGCTGATTACAACGAAGCTATAATGGACTTTGGTGCCATTCAGTGTACACCATCTTCTCCATCTTGCACAACTTGTCCACTATGCGAAACCTGCGTTGCTTTCCGCGAACAACGTATTAATGAACTACCCGTAAAAAGCAAGAAGGTGAAACAACGAGAACGTCATTTCACCTATCTGTATATTGAATATGAAGGAGAGTTAGCTATCCACCAACGTGGTGCAGGTGATATTTGGCAGGGATTATGGGAACTTCCACAAGCAGAACAGCTTACATCTTCTAAAGACTCTATTTGGGAAACAGAAGCGCAACTCTTACAAAAAGGGGTAAAACACATTCTCACCCATCAAATTCTCCTTGCTGACATCTACCTTTGGCAACCAAAGTTGCGCCCACAACTACCCTCAGATTTCATCTGGATTAAAAGGCAAAACCTTGACAATTACGCCTTACCTCGCCTAATAGAGATTCTGCTAAAAGATATCCCAACCTAAGGTGTTCCGCTCCCTCTAAGCCTTCTATCCTCCTTCCATCAGTTCCTCCATGATTGGCTTCTACGAGTCATTCCCTCGTAGCCTTCCTGCTTTCGCTTTAAGCCCAAACCTCTACTTCTTTCCAAAGTTCTCATCAATACGCAGTTGATGAGCTACAATAAATGGGAAAACACAAACTATCATCACGATAACAAAGAACCATTTATATCCTACAGTCTGCGCCAATGCACCCGCAAACAATCCCGGAATCATCATTGACAACGCCATGAACCCTGTACAAAGGGCATAATGACTGGTCTTGTGTTCGCCCTGACTGAAATAAATCATAAAAAGCATATAAGCACTAAAACCAAAACCATAGCCGAAATTCTCGATAAATACAGCCACACTAACAGCTATTACATTATCAGGAAGCATATAAGCCAGATAGACGTAGGCTAAGTTAGGCAATGTGATAGCTGCCGTCATTGGCCATATCCAGCGTTTTAAGCCATCACGACTAATCATCATTCCTCCGATAATACCACCAAGCAAGAGTCCTGCCACACCAACAACACCGTTCACCGTACCATACTCTATCTCAGAGAGTGCCAATCCGCCCTTAGCTTTCGGTGCCTGCAGGAAGAGTTGAGAAATAGGGATAATCAAGGCTTCTGGCAAACGGAAGAGCAAGAGAAAGCAGATAGTTGTCAATGCCTGCTCTTTCTTGAAGAAGGAAAGAAAAGTCTGACCAAAGCTACGAAACAAATGACCAGCCGATACTTGTGCTTTTTCTGTGTCTTCGGACGGGCGCGGAAGAATGAAACGATGATAGAGAGCAAGCCCCATAAAGAGTGCCATCAAGCCGTAGAATACAAGTGACCACGTCCATTGCACATCAAACTGCTTGTGCAAAAAGCCTGCAAGCGCAATTAATCCACCCTTACCTACAACCATTGAAATACGATAGAACGTAGAACGAATACCGACAAAAAAGGCTTGCTCATGCTGATCAAGTCCCATCATATAGAACCCATCGGCAACAACATCGTGTGTTGCACTACTGAATGCCAATAACCAAAAAAAACAGATTGTTCCCTGAAGCCATAACGAAGTGTTAACAGTAAAGGCTACACCAGCAAAAGCTGCACCAACAAGCATTTGCATAATGATAATCCACCATCGTTTTGTCTTAATCAAATCAAGAAATGGACTCCATAGAGGTTTTATAACCCAAGGAAGGTAGAGCCAAGAAGTATAAAAGGTAATTTCGGCATCTGACAATCCCATCTGCATATAGACTTGAAGGGACAATACGGTTACGGCAATATAAGGCAGACCTTCTGCAAAATAAAGTGAAGGTATCCATGCCCATGGACTTATCTTTCTTTCAGTTTTCAATGCTTATTGCGTTTCTGAGTTCTGTTATTATCATTATTGCTTGCAAGATGTCCGTTTTGCACAGCCACTATCAATAGACCTATAAAAGATACACCAATCGTGTAATCAAAAGGAACAGATAGACAAGTCGAACATCAGTGCAGACTATCCTTTTGTGTCTTTTCAAACGATGACAAAGATACATAAATTTAACGAGAAAAGATAGGAATGCTGTCGTGAAAAAGAATAAAAAGAAAAAATATACATTATAAACCAATGATTTTCGCTTTTCTTGAAAACTCCATTAAGTTTTTTAGCTTATCTTTGTAAACAGGAAGATTTGAAACTTACGTCTTTCTACATACATTTAGATTAGGCGTAATGCATAAGCGTTAAAACGACTCTAATACACTCTACCCTCTCTATTAGACATAGAGAATAGAGTAACACGACAAGGAAGCATAACACCGACAATTGTAAAGATGCAGTTCAAGGTGATATGCTTCCTCTTTTTATATAGAACATAACAAGCGATTAGCAGTTTATTTATGGTCATTACAGAATTATTTTCACGTAAATAAATATTTTTTGTCGTGAAAATAAATATTTCTTTTCATGAAGATAAATATTTACTTTCATGAAAAGAATTCGAAAAGGACAGTGAAATCAGTAGTGTTTGTTTTAATAGATTCATCAGACAGGACTACTTTCTCTTTGCTGTTGACCCTTTTCCTCAAAAAGGTTAACCCTTTTCTTCAAAAAGGTCTACCTTTTCGCTCAAAAAGGTTGACCCTTTCTCAACTTCAGAGAATATATGAAATCAACAACAAACGCCCTCGTTTCTCCAAATCCCCTTGATGGGACGGACAAACGAGGGCGTTCGTTGCTTTTGTTTACTTGTGTCGGTTGGCACGTTGCTGGCGGTATTTAGCCTTCTGCTTTGCACTGCCAGAGCCGTGTGCACCAGTAATATACT
>CAMUQM010000102.1 GCA_947095945.1 uncultured Prevotella sp. | reverse complement strand
CAATACTTTTTTTCAACAGGAAGCCTGAAAAGTATAATACCATCACTCCAAATTCTGGAAGACCCTCTTTTATATCCTTTATGAAAAAATAAAACAAGATAAGAACTCTATAATGTACTATACAATACAAAGAACATACAGGAGACTATGAAAAATACGTTTTCTAAAACATGCTTAATAGTCAGTAACATACAAAATTAGTATTTATATCTTCAATTACATGCGTTTTCATATGAAAAATAAATATTTATAAATAAAAATTTGTTCGTATCAAATAAAAAGCCTAACTTTGCACCGATTTATGAATCAGAGAATAAGGATAGTTGCATTATAAATCCTAAATTAAATACACCTATCACATTTTAAAATACTAGGATTGTATTATATACTCATATAACGCATACGACTATATACATATAAAATATTAATCACATTATAAATGATAAGTATGGTAAAAATTAAACTTTTATTATTGGCATTGCTATTTGTGGCAATACCTAATTTCCTTTGGGCGTATACAAAGGACAAGGTTGTCACGTTTGGAGAACTCAGCTACAAAGTCCTTGTAGCAGATGGTACACCTGGTGTACAGCCAACATTGATGTTTGTTGGCACAACGAAAACTGGACATGTGGATATTCCTGCTACAGTAAATGATGGTCAGGGAATAACTTTCAAGGTTACAGAGATTGGATCAGAGACTGGTTATAACTGTAAGAATGTTACGTCAGTTAAAATGCCCGAATCAATAGTGAAGATTAATGATGACAGTTTTTCTGATTCTAAAATTACGAAAATTGATATTCCTAAGAATGTAGCTACAATCGGAACAAATGCATGGATAAGGTTATCAAAAAACCCAGAGTGCCGTGTTGCTCCTGAGAACCTTAATTTTGAATCAGATGAAAATGGAGTACTCTACACAAAAGGTAAGACAGAGTTGCGCACAGTTCCTCATAACATTATGAGCAAGGTGGGCGGTGATACTTATACCGTAAATACAACTGTAAAGTATATAACCAAAGGTGCTTTTCGCGATTCTGAAAATCTGAAAAAAATTAAATTACCTACAACCTTAGAAAAAGTAGATGATTTCTGGCCTACTATTGCTTCAACATCTACGTTAGAGGCGTTTGTTATGGATGGTGTTGGTACAAAATTCCAAGTAGTAGATGGAGTTCTTTTCACCAAGGGACCTAATAGATTGATTCGTTATCCATACGCAAAGAATCAGGCAACATATACAGTTCCTAAAGGAGTTGCTGAAATTGCTGGTAATGGCTTTAGTGGAACTCCTTCCCTAACTGATATCAATTTAAATGAAGTGACAAAAGTGGAAGTCTCAGCTATTGCAAACGTTCCAAACCTAAAGAAGATTACTCTTCCTAAGAATCTTAGGAAGACGGGATTAGCTCAGGGTGCTTTCGAGAACTGTCCTAAACTTGAGGCTTACGATGTTGCACCTGGTAATCCCGATTTTTCTGCAGAAGATGGTGTTCTCTTCTCAGCTGATAAAAAAACACTTTATTTTTATCCGATTGGAAAGCAGGATGGGTCTTATACAATCCCTAATACGGTTGAGGAAATTGGAGATAAGGCATTTCAGGGCGCAAGGTGGATAACCTCTCTGGTGATTCCAACTAACGTCAAGAGAATCAAGGGTGAAGCTTTCCGTCAGAATTACAATCTTAGCTCAGTTGAATTCAAAGAACCTTCGAACCTGACGGAACTTGGAAATTATGCATTCTGGACTTGCCCTAAACTGAGAGAGGTAACCTTGCCTTCTTCTATTGATAAAATAGGTAAATCGTTTGTCGATTGTGATATTTTGGAGACGATTAATGTTCCAGATGGTTCAAAAATAGAAACTATTGAAGCAGATGCTTTTAAAAGCAACAAAAAACTGAAGAACTTTAATTTTAAAGGTACATGCCCTTTGAAAACAATCAAGGCAAATGCATTCCAAGATCTTGAGAATTTTGAAACATTCAATTTCCCTAAAACGGTAACAAATATCGAACGCAACGCTTTCACTGGTTGCAAGAATATGAAGACCGTAACATTCGATGAGAATGCTGATATTGAAAAAATTGGCGAAGGTGCTTTTGCTGACTGTGGTTTAACAACTATTAGTCTCCCTGAGAAGGTTAAAGAAATCGAAAAAGAGGCTTTCCTTAAGTGTAAGGCTCTTGAGGTAATCAATATTAAAAAATATACCACCCGCATTGACCCAGAAGCATTTAAATACTGTGATAACCTCACAGATATTAATATACATAAAGAAAATACAAAGTACTCAAGCGTAGACGGTTACTTGCTTTCTCCAGACAAGAAGACTCTTATCCTCTTCCCTCCGGGCAAAGCAAACAGCAAGTTCACCTTGCTCCCTCCATCTATTGAGAAGATTGGCGACAACTCTTTCTTCAATTGCGAGAAGCTGACTAACGTGACCATCCCTAACAAGGTAAAAGAAATTGGTCGACGTGCTTTCGGTCTCTGCAAGAACTTGAATACTATCACTTTCCTCTGCGACGAGATGATTAATCCAAACATGATTAATCAAGCTCAAAATGAGATGTCATTCGATGATGGTACTCAGGCTGATGATATGTTTAAAAACATCACTATCAACGTTCGTAAGGAACGTTATAATGACTATGCCAACAATACTTTCTACCAGAAGTTCAAGGGTATCAAGAAATCTTTTGAGGTTGGTAAAGAGGAATACATTGCAATGTCTGATAATAGCGTGAATATGCTCAAAACCAAGCGTGAGGACCATACCTTTGTTCTTCCTACAGAAATCGTGAACGAGGGTAAGAAGTATGCAGTGAACTTGATTGGTGACTACGCTTTTGAAGGCGTAAACAATAAGATTAAGGAAGTTGTTGTTAAGAAGAATGTAGAGTACATCGGTGCTAAGGCTTTCGTTACCAAGACTAACAATGGTAAACTTGAGAGTACTGTTGAGAACGTATTCTTTATTGAGAGCAATCCTACTGCAAAGATGTTGAGTACTACTCGCTTTGAACTCGATGAAACTAAAGAGAACTATAACGAGTTTGCACCTACAACCCATGTGTATGTAAAGAAGACAGCTCTTCCAATCTATACAGAGAAATGGAATAAGAAGGTTTATGACCGTGATATCCATAACTTCAAAGAGAGTGAATTCAACTTCATCAGTCAGATTGACTATAAGATTCCTGCTAAAAAGTTCATCACGAATAAGTACGGAACATTTGCACGTGAGTTTGATACAGACTTCAGTGCTTACAAGGCAGAGAATCATAACACCGATGTTGCAGCTTTCGTTTCAAAGAAAACAGATATAAAGCCAGGTAATGGTGATTATGGTCAATCTGATTACAAAGTAGTTATGACAAGCATTGATGTAAACGGTGGCGTAAGTAATCATTATGGTTATGTACCTGCTGGAACAGGTGTATTGCTGAAGGTTCTTGACAAAGAGGCTACACCAGATGATTTCTTCTATACTATCGGTGAGAAAGATGATGTAAAATACACGATAAATGGTAACGTCATGCGTGGTATTACTGTAAATTCACGCAGTGTGTCACCTACTGAGGAAGGCGGTCCTGTTTATGTGATTACAAAGAAAAAAGGTATCTTTGAAAAGCTTACTCGAACAGTTGAACTGTTCCCAATCCATAAGGCTTACGCTTTAATCGGTAGCGTACCTGCAGGAGCAAAAGTTATGTTCTCATTCTCTGACGAAGACTCATCAACAACGGGTATCATGTCAGTTGATGCAGAGAAGCCTGCTGATAATGTTTACTATAACCTCAATGGTCAGCGTGTAACCACACCACAGCGTGGTATCTTTATTCAGAACGGTCGCAAGGTAATTGTTAAATAACAACAAAGGAATTATGGAAAAAAAGAAATATATTATCCCAGTAACAGAGGCTGCTCGCATGAAGAACGAACACCTCATGCTGATTGCCAGTCCTGGTGTAGGTGGAGACTACAATTCAGGTGATGAGATTGGAGCAAAGGAAAACAACATGTTTGACGAAGAGACTGCTAATGAGTGGTCAAAACATAGCGTTTGGGAAGATTAACCCATAGCTATATAATTAGAAATTACGCGGAACGATAGGTCATCTATACGTTCCGCGTTTTTTTATTATTGATGTCCGATAAAAGACAAACTAAAGAAATCATGATACAGAGCAACGAACAGATAGAAATGGTAAAAGAAAATGTATGTACTAAACTTATAACTATATTAATGAAAAACACCCTCGTTGTCCTCACTCTAATGATTGCCGAGAGCAAAACAGAGGAAAAGGATATAATGGTAAAGGTAGTGGTGAACCTTATCAACCAAGCCAATTAACCTGCATTGCTATAAACTTTTCGTAGACAGATAGTAGTATTTCGGAAAATAATTCATATATTTGTCGTGAATATAATGAACAAAGTATGTCAAGAGAGGAAACAAATCAAATACGCTACATCGTCGCTTTTATAGCAGAATTTGCCAAGAAATTTAATCTTGGTCAGCAACAGGCGTATAATTACCTTAAGCGTTTTAAGGGAATAGACTACTTGATGTCCTTTTATGATGTTCTGCACACACAGTCCTTTGAGGATGCTATTCATGACATCTCTATCATCTGTGAAAGGAATGGTGGTACACTAAAATATCAAATCCAAACTAAAGAAACCATAGAACTAACCAACGAACAGATTGATATGATGAAAGAGGATGTATGTGCAGAACTTATAGCCTTATTGATGAAAGACAGACATTATACTATGTCCGAAGCAATTGATATGCTTTATAACTCTGATACTTACAGCCGCATTCAGGACCAATCAACAGGATTATATTATCAAAGTCCTGGCTATTCATACGCTTATCTACAACAGGAATTAATGACTGGTGACTATCGAAGGTAAAATATTTTTCTGTACCTATAACCATTTTTTCTTCAAAATACAACTCTAAAACCACACACCACGCTGGTCTGAGAGCTTTTCTTTTGCTTTTTACTCCTCCAAATCAAATCTACACCCACGCAAAATAGCACAAATACAGACATTACTACATAGCTTATACTTGCCAAGCAACCATTGAAACAGTATCTTTGCAGCATGAATCACGAATTATTTTCATGAAAGAAAATATTTTTCTTCATGAAAAGAAATATTTATTTTCACGTAAATAATTTCTTTCTTTCGTGAAAAGAATTCTGCCTAAGCCAAAACTATGTGATTATAGAGACTCGTTTCACACACTAACGGCTCACGGAAAAGATGATTATTAACCCTTATTACAAACGTAAAGCTATGACTGTAAATTACAAACTATTAAGAACAAGCGGTAAACTCGCACAACGTAAAGCACTAAGAATCGTACCTATCAAGAAAGATGTCACGGGAATAGAGAGAATTTGTCAGCATATCCAACAAGCAACAACGCTTACAACAGCCGACATTCTCGGGACAATCGCTGCATTAAAAACAGAATTAGCAGAGGAGCTAAAAAGTGGGAATACAGTCCATCTGCCGGGTATTGGATTCTTCTCACTTGCCCTTAAAGGCGACATGTACGAAGACCCTAAGACGCATCGTCACCATCTCCGTAATGTTGCTGTACGCAAAATTAGATTCCGCCCCGATAAGGATTTTCACGAAGCGTTAGGAAAGATGGATTTTGAAAACAAAACCTACAAAGACGGTACATCCACACTTCCTATAAAGTCAGCCGTTAACGCTGCACTAAAAGAGTTGTTTGAAGAGAGTCCGATAATCACCGTTAACGACCTCCGTCGCCGTCTGAATCTTTCTACAACCTACGCCTATCAACTTACAGCACAATTAGAACATGAAAAGAAAATCATCAACATCGGTTCACGCTATCGTAAGATGTATAAAAAGATGTAAGCGGGAAGTTGTAAACGAACCGTAATCGTATTTAAAAAAAAAGATGCATTATCATTGCAAAATAGATTATTCCCAGAGAAAACTCAATAGCGAATAAACACAAAAAAGCCATTCCCAATACTTTACAGCATTTAGGAATGGCTTTTTATTATTGATTAGTCCTTAGACTGTTCTTATCCAATCCACTTCACGTAAGCGAAGTCCTGACGGTGTGGCAAAAGATCGTTCTTAGGATACATACGGACAGCGTACTTATAAGCACCTGCCTCTGTTGCATCGAAAGTAGCCTCGAAGGTATAGTGATTACCCTCATTCTTCACCAGCTTGAATGGGATTACCTTGTGGATGTTAACGTCATCAACTGGTGCATTCTTCAAGAATACAAGCTCAAGCCCAACAGCATTGTTCAAGCCCTGCTCATCGATAGTGTAAGTAACCTTCAGTTTATGACCTGTAGAAATATCCTGCAAAGCATCCTCGTCCTTAGAAACAACATAGATGCTGTCCCAACGCTCAGCAACAGACTCCTTCCAAAGAGCTATCTCCTTAGCAAGTTTATTGTCATTAGCTATGAGCTTGTGAGAACGCTTAGCCTGACTCTCATAGAACTTGTCATAGTAGTCGTCAAGCTGACGCTTCATTGTATAGTGAGGAGCGATAGTTGCGATAGAGTTCTTCACTACCTTTACCCAGTCCTCTGAGTAGCCCTTCTTAGCATCTTTGTTGAAGTAGAGAGGTGCTATCTCGTTCTCGAGTAGACTGTAGATAGTCGCTGCATCAAGCTGATCCTGATAGCCCTGATTCTGATAGGTGCGCTTCTCTGGCAATGCCCATCCTGCACCCTCACGGTAGCCTTCAACCCACCAGCCATCGAGTACTGAGAGGTTTACAACACCGTTCATCTCTGCCTTCTCACCAGATGTACCACTTGCCTCAAGTGGAC
>CAMUQM010000101.1 GCA_947095945.1 uncultured Prevotella sp. | reverse complement strand
GGTCCTACTTCCATCTGCTCTTGAAGGTAGATGCCATGAGAATATTGTAAGTAAGGAGAGAGTGCTGTTGCAACAAAGACATACTTAGAGTAGTCACGCTCAATGTTGTTATTATTACTTGTCAAGTCATAATAAGGCACATTTGTCTTTGGATTACCATCCTTGTCAAGTACGTACTTAGCAATGTTGGCAGGCTTGAAAGCTGTTGTTGTCGTACCGTCTTTTAGCAGATAGCCTCCTGCGGTCATTGCTGACGAGCCGGCTTGCTGTGCCATCTGGAAATAGTCATAACCTAAAAGGATACGATGATTAACAGGACCTGTGCTTACGTTATAGTTAAAATAGGTGTTGAAACTGTTGTTGCGGAAGTGACGCTGGCGTACAAGGCACTGCATTAGAATGCGTGACGGACTTTGTGTACCATCGGCTAACTTCACATATGCATTAGCCTGATTGTGCTCACGGAGGTCTTCATCATAGGAAGAGTTCAGATAGGTAGCATTGAAAGAGAGGTTATCCGTGAACTTATGGGTTACACCAAGCGTAATATTCACGAGGTTTTCCTTAAGATAATCATTTGTTGCAGAGAGCGAACGGCTAATTGGTACTGAATTGAGGTCGCCATCTCCAAAAATAGGCTGACCACGGTCAACCTTACCATCAGTGCGCTGATAAACTATGTCAACGTTAAAGCGTGTCCTTTGTGTTGGGAGGAACGAGAAAGATGGTGCAACTATATAGTTTGTATTTTCTTGTAGGTCACGATAGGAATCTGTATGTTCGTAACCGATATTAAGACGATAGAGCAGAGTGTGTTTTTTGTCTAACGGTCCTGTAAAGTCTCCGTAGGTGTTTAGTGTGTTGAAGCTGCCAACGGTTGTTGATACCGTATTGCGTTGATAAGGTAGTGGCTTCTTAGTTACACGATTAATAACACCACCCGGTGCAGCATTGCCAAAAAGAGCAGAAGCAGGACCTTTGATAACTTCAACACGCTCGATATTTGCCAGTGACTGCTGTTTCCAAAGACTTGTTTGTGCGCGCATACCATTGACAAGGTTTCCTGAATTGCGGTTACCAGTAGTGCGGAAACCACGAATAGAAAAGTCATTGTAGAAGGTGTATTGATTCACACCGCTGATATTCTTTACAACTTCATTAACAGTAGTTGCTCCTTGGTCGCGCACTAACTCCTTTGTTACGTAGCCGATAGACTGTGGAATGTCTTTCAAAGGTGTCTCTGTTTTTGTACCGATGAAAGAGTTGGTATTCTTATAGGAACGTTCGTTACGCCCAATTACTTCAACCGTCTGCAACGTTTGAGCGTGCAGATAAGGAGTTGAGAATAATGTGTCTTGTGTAAGGCTGTCAGTTGGGGCTTTTCCCATAGTGTTTCCTTGTGCATTTATTGGCAGAGCTGCTGAGTATAATAAGGTGCCTGTCAATAATAAATAGGAATGTAATCTTTTTACCATATTAATAAATGTATGAAACCTGAAGAATGTTATATATATGGTGCAAAAGTATAGATAAAAAGTGAATGCTACAATACCTAACAGTGGGTAAATCACATTTCTTTAAGGTGATAGAATTATGTTGAAAAAGAAAAGAAGTTGCAATAAAAGATAGACACGTGGATTGTGCATCCATCTATTATTGCAACTTCTCCTTTGTGGTCAAGGATAAGCTTGCCAAGCTTATAAGTTTTATCTGTCGGCAGGTCTGATTGTCAGCTTGCTATTTTGTCTATAGTTCAGTGTTATTAAAAATATATTTTGGTGATTCACCATACTTGTTTGCTATAGGCTGACTATCCTGTAGAAGGAAAACAAGGATTGTAATACCTAAAGCAATGTTCACCAAATAGAAAAGTATAGCTAAAATACCTGTTGTGCTTGTTATCGCACTGACAAGGACGTTTATAGTCCCTTGAACATCTTGTGATCTTAAGGCTTCCAAGTATGCGTTGAAGTCAACTGAGATAATGAAAAGTACAATAGAGGTTAAACCTACACATGCCTGAGCACTCCACCACCAGCCACTTCTTTCAGTGTCATGTAAACGACGGAACTGCATAGATACACCTGTAAGTCCTAAAGCGAGTGCTGTTAGTATTCCGACAAATGGAATTAAAGATACCACAAAGGAAGCGAGGAAAAGTGTAAGAACGTCCCACCAATATTCAGAGCGACGAATACGTCCATTGAACTGGAAGATTTTCTTAAATGCGTTCTGTGCTGCTACTGAAAAATCAACCTGTGGTAATTCTTTGAATTGTGTCATAGCTACTGTATTTTTAATAAGTTAAAAGCATTTGTTTGTCTTATCTTGGTGTTTCGTTGTTGGTGAGTTATTGGCATAAGAGTGAGAAGAGTGGGGAAGAGAATCGAGTTGATACACTTTATAAGAAGGACTGGTATTCTTTTTGGGGATAGTCTTTCGTGTGTTATCCTTTGCTTTGGTTACGGTCTTTTTGTTTTTAATGATATCTGCTTCTTGTGATTCAAAGGAAAGAGGTGAAAGCTTTAGTTGGCTATTTTGATTTTTAGTTGCTGCTTGGTTTATATCATTACCCATTGCTTTTATTTATATTCGCTTGGTGGTTCAAGCCATTTGCCATCATGATTATACGAATAAGGTTTTTCTTGGCTTTCATTGCTTCAATGTCCTCCAGCTACTTTGTATTTTGGTGTTGGGAGTTTGCTGTAAGTGGTCAGTACGATCAATTGTTATTTCATCTTTTTCTCTTTGTATATGTCAATATAAACTATTATCTTTGTGTGGTATTTCTAATCTATCATAGAAACTTCTTTCTGAGAACTCACTAAGAACGTTAGACTTTACTATATTAATAACCTATAATCATTGACTCTATTACAGAGAGATGTTTAATATAAAAAAAGCGTGTATGATTAAAAATAAAGATATCCGATTAGTCATTTATACGATTATAATGGCTTTAGTTTATCCACTTATCTTTATAATCTTGTTTTCGATGCCAAGATCATCTGGCAGTACCGATGCTGCTGGTCGAGGGATGGAAGCTTTGGGTATATTTATTGAATGTATTATAGTTTCTGTGGTGTATTTTATTATCAGTATAATATTCTCACGTATCTATCTTCGTACTATACTGCCTTCTATTATAGCTCTATTGCTGTCTTTGCTGTTAGCATATTGTTATTCCGCTATATCTGATTTTATATTTTCTCTTCCAAAGAAGAACACTGTCTATTATGAAGATGGTAAGGTGATGCAAGAGGGAAAGACTAAGAGTAATAGTGGATTTTGGGTCGGTTGGGTTAAATCGTATAGGCGTGATGGAACAATTTGGAAAGAAGCTAAATATCCTGTTGGTGATGACTGGAATAGTTTAATCTATGCCAAATATTATTATGGTGATGGTACTTTAAAGTCAGAAGGGTATATCTCTATTGATGATTTAGTTTCACGAGAAGGAGAGTGGAAGTTCTACAAGCCAGATGGTTCTCTTGATGATATCCGATCTTATGATAAGAATAATTTTAAGTTGGTATCTTCAAAAAAGTATCAACTATATACAGATGGATTCTATATCTTCAGAGTTGGTTCTGGAAAGCCTTTCACTGGTACACTTAGTAATACTCCTGTTGTCTATTTGAAAAACTATGAGTATGAAGATCACGAAACCCTTTATCCAAGAGAAAATGAAGATGATGAGGAAGAGGTCTTGCCAGAATTATATACTTGCAAAGTAAAGGATGGTGTAAAACTGGGTAACCTCATTATCCGCTATGCGAGAGCTGGATACCCTCTTGCATATAAAACGGTTATTCATAAGGATGGTAATTCGTGGGAGCCTGCAAATGTTTATTATCCAAACGGACAGATACAAGAAAAAGTAACCATTCTTAATGACAGTACAAGACGTTATGATTGCTATTATCAAGATTCAATAAAGTATCGTCCGCATGGTGTGCTTCGGTTTAAAGTGAAGTACAAGAATGATGATGCTTGTGATACTGCGTATTGGTATAATATGAATGGAAAGATACGTGCATGGGCTATATTCGAGAAAGGAGAGGTTGTTAAGAGGTGGCCGTATTAAAGTTTTGTAGCTTACGAAGAATAGAATTTAAATGGTATACCTGATTGGAGGTCACCGAAAAGTCAACCTTTTAAGATTTGATGTAGAGCTTTAAGTACCAAAGCTGATAGCTTGACCTATCGTATACAATATAACCCATACATCTGTGTCTTGTCATATCCGTATACTTGTTTTAGGTCTATATTCTTGATTTCTATTTTGTTCGAGACAGCGATATCATAAAGTTAACAGTATTCACTGAGTGGAAGTGCATGTTGTGCAATCAGTATAGAACATTGTTTCTCTTATATAAAGGCACTAAAAGAAGAAGAGTGTTAAAAAGCAAATATTATTTTGATAATCTTACAGTTTGAAAAAATCCAATATAAAAAGACCATTTCTTTACTCGAAAACGAGTCTTGAAATGGTCTTTTCTTTGCTTTTAGGAGAACCCTACTTATAGTTTGGAAATTGTTAAGTATTTAATTTATATCTTGGCACACTCTCTTGTAATTGTTAAATAATCAAAGGAATTTCCAGTATTCTCGATACGAATATCCTTTTTTATTTATCAAAACCTATTACAGATTCTCAAAGAACCATTCTGCAACCTGTCTCAAAAGGTGATTACGCGTATTACCGCCATAAATACCATGATTACGATTGGTATACAGGTTCTCCTTAAAGTCCTTATCAGCTTGTACTAAAGCCTCTGAATATTCAAAGGCATTCTGTGGATGAACATTATCATCTACCAAACCATGACATACTAAAAGCTTGCCATGAAGTTTTTCTGCACGATTGATTGGGTTAATAGCATAACCTGCAGTATTTTCCTGTGGTGTACGCATATAACGTTCTGTATAAACAGAGTCATAATAACGCCAGTTCGTTGGTGGAGCAATTGCCACACCAGCTTTGAACGCATTACGTCCTTCACTCATGCTCATCAATGTATTGAAGCCTCCGAAGCTCCAACCCCAGATACCAATACGTGAAGCATCAACATAACTCTGCTTACCTAACCACAATGCAGCTTCAACTTGATCCTTAGACTCCAAATCACCAAGTTTCAAATAAGTGCATTTCTCAAACTCAGCACCACGTGCACCTGTTCCACGTCCATCAACAGTAACAACGATATAGCCCTTCTGTGTCAAGTAGTAATCAAACATAGCACCGCTACCCATAGAGCCAACGCTCCAGTTATCAACAACCTGCTGACTGCCGGGACCGCTATATTGATGCATAATAACAGGATATTTCTTAGTTGAATCAAAATCTGCTGGCTTCACCATCCAGCCATTGAGTTTCACTCCTTCAGAAGTAGTGAATGTAAAGAACTCAACACCTGTGTTACCATATTTCGCTAACTTTGTTTGCAATTCATCATTATTGAGAACCTCACGTATCTCCTTACCCTTATTATCATAGATAGCAAAAACGTATGGATGATTGCTATCACTCCATGTATTAAGGAAATACTTATAGTCACCAGAGAATGAAGCAACATTCCAACCAGCACGAGCAGAAAGACAAGTTAACTTACCCGACTTTTCAGCAACATATATCTCACGCTGCATTGGTTTACGGGCTGCTGCTTGGAAGTAAGTGTTACCGGTCTTTGCATCATATCCATAAATCTCTGTTACATCATAGTTTCCCTTATCAATCTGGCGTAAAAGTTTACCATCCTTATTATATAAATAAAGGTGCATGTGCCCATCACGATCAGAAGGAACAAGGATATAATCCTTCATAATGCTAATACCCTCCATTGCTTCCTCTTTCACATACTTAGGAACACTCTCCTTAATCAGCAACTTACAGGCACCCGTGAGCGGATTAGCAGCATAAAGCTTCAACTCGTCCTGATGACGATTCATTGTATAAAGAATAATTCTATTTGCATCAAAGGTTGACTTGATACGTGGAATATAACCATCTGCAGCCAATGGCAAATCATACTTACGCACCGCACCATCCGTCAAACTATAAGACCACGCACTCACCTTCGAGTTTGCCTCGCCTGCCTTTGGATACTTATAGCTGTAATCACCGGGATAGATGTCAAATATCTCAAATGTAGGGTGAGAGCCTTTGTAGAATTGGAGGGTGAAACTCTTTACCTCACTCTCATCATATCTAATCCAACTAAGTGTCTTACTATCTGCACTCCAAGCCAGTGCATTATTAAAGCTGAACTCCTCTTCGTTTACCCAATCAGGCAAACCATTGATTACCTTATTGAATTCACCATCTGTAGTAACCTGCTTTACGCTCTCTCCGTCTGTTATATAGATATTATTCTGATGAACATAAGCAACTTGGCGACCATCTGGTGAGAAGGTAGGAATCTGCTCTGCGCCATCTTTTGACAGCTTCTTCAGCTGCTTTGTCTTTACATCATAGAGATAGAAGTCAGCTGTGAATGAACGACGATAGATGCGATTTGTATTCGTCTGTAGTAGCAGTCGACTCCCATCAGCCGAAATGTGATAATCGTCAAATGAACTTAACTGTTCACCTTTGGCATCAGCAAGATCAAAGATAACCCCTGTTGAGCTACCTGTCTTAAAAGAATACTTTACCACCTGACGACCATCAGACGAGATTTGTGCATACTCAGAAGTTCCTTCCAAAGGATTAACACCAGAGATACGCTTAGTTGCAAAAGCACCATTAGTTATGTCTTTCAAAGAGATTGGCTCTCCAGCCATTAACTGAAGCGCCATAAGCACTGTTGCACACAGAAGTAATATACGTTTCATAAATTCAAGTTTTAACAGCACAAAAATATAAAATATTC
>CAMUQM010000100.1 GCA_947095945.1 uncultured Prevotella sp. | reverse complement strand
AAAATGAAACAAGGTATTCATCCAGAAAACTATCGCCCCGTCGTATTTAAGGATATGTCCAACGGCGATATGTTCCTTACAAAGTCTACATGCAAGACTTCAGAGACAGTAGAATTTGAAGGCGAAACTTACCCAGTGGTAAAAGTCGAAATCTCAAGCACCTCTCACCCATTTTACACAGGTAAGAGTAAGCTTGTCGATACAGCAGGTCGTGTTGACCGCTTCATGAGTCGTTACGGTAAGTTGAAGAAGTAATCGGTAATACCTTTCGACATTATTACATACAAAGTGCGGACAAACGTAGTTGCATATACGTTTGCTCGCACTTTTACATTCAACAGAACATTAACAATTGTTGTTCTGTCTACAGACAGTATTGAACATAAAGATTGCACAGAGAATAATCCACAATAAAAAACATAATGGGAGATAACATTGAGGACAGAGACAACAAATACATCTCCTCATTATCAATCTGTATCAAATAAGCAAAACGACACTATCAACTATCCAAAAACAAGAATATGAATAAAATAACGCGAAACACAACCGTATGGATTATAACACTCCTTACACTTGGTACATTCACATCATGTAGTAAGGATGATAATAACTCTACCGACAATAGAAGAACAGAAGATATAACCAATAATACGAACTCTAACCTAAAAGATTTGCGTACAGCAACACATCGATTGGAGTTTCCAAAACTAAAAGGTGGGTACAGTACTATTCTCACGCACAAGTTAAACAGTGGTGAGGTAAACTTCAGCGTGGAATGGGATATAGAGAAAATGTCAAATCGTTGGACCTGCTATCAGATTTATGCCAGCAATGCACAACAAACAGTAAAAAGAAAGGACCAAAAGAGTGCTAACCTCTACCCTATAGATCCACTATGGACATCCAATGCTTTCTTTAGTTACGACCCATACCGAGGTTCAGGCTACGACCACGGACATCTCTGCCCCTCACAAGATAGAGTGAATAGCCGTGAGTCTAACGATCAGACTTTCTACCTCAGCAATATGCAACCACAGCTTCATGGCTTTAATGCTGGTATCTGGGAGCTGATGGAGAAAAAGATGAGAACTTATATCACCTACACAAATGGGTCCAAGGATACTTTATTTATCTGCCGTGGTGGTACGATTGACAAACAAGACCAATTCACCTATATCAGAAGTAAATTTATAGTCCCCACTTATTTCTTCTCTGCTGCACTAATGAAATACAAGGTAAGAGGACAAGGCGACTGGCAATACAAAGCCATCGGCTTTTGGTTCAAGCACGAGAACAACGCAGAAGCATCCCTCAAGCCATATGTTGTTAGTATCAAAGAACTCGAAGACTTAACTGGCATCGACTTTTTCTGTAACCTGCCAGACAACATAGAGCGTGAAGTGGAGTCAAAGACACATAACCAAATGATTCTCACTTGGAACATAGTATAGGTTATCCACCCTATCAAAAAGAGCACATTAAGTAAACTGCAATCGCAATACTTAATGTGCTCTTTTTAGCATATAACACGATGTGTATGGGCTGAGAATATATATATTCAGGAACCATACACATCAGTCGTTAGCCTCTAAAGGGCTTTAGTTACTTCTTGGATTTTGCTCCAAATTACCATTGTAAGCATTGATAGCCGACTGCGGTATGAAGTAAATCACACGGTAATCAGTTGCAGGAATATCAACCATTGGCTGATGTGGACCCGGGAAGCGACGAGTAAGGGTGTCGCCATTGCGGAACACATCATAGCTACGCTCAGCCTCAAAAGCAAGTTCCAACTGGCGTTCCTTGTCGACCAAAGCCTTTGCTGTGGCAGCAGTAAACTCTGCACCTGTATAGCTTCCGCCCACAATAGCACGCTCACGAATCATATTCACGTCTGCCATAGCACTGGCAATATTACCCAATTTCACGTTTGCCTCAGCACGATTGAGATACATTTCGTCAAGACGAGAAATGATTGGCGAATACAACTGATTCTCCTTACCACCCTGACGAGAGCACTTCACGACATAGAACATTGGATAAACGCGGTTGAGCTTCATCTGATAGTCAAGCACACCACGATAGGTATGTCCCTGATAGGTTATTGAATAAAGACGCTGTGAGGCATCAATAGGTGTGAGGACAAGCGGAGTTGTATGACCTGTTCCAGTGGTATCGCAAGTCAAACTATTGTCTGGCTGACGAGTATAACGCAACTGCACGTAGTTGAAGTTTACCTGATTTCCACTGGCATCATAAACGTTCTTGATGAAACGGAAGACAGGGACGTACTTATCCGTCTTGTCTTTTACATATTGTGGCTCAATGAATTGCGCACGAATATCAGTGTACTTCTTGTTAAACCAGTCGTTCTGACCAGTCTCGTTGAGCAAGTCAAGATACTTTGCAGAAGCATACATTTCGCCCCAACCCATACCGCCGATATTTGAATACATACCGCCAATGGTGTAATAATAATCCCAACCGGGAAACTCTGAGTCAACTCTCTTCACCACGAAGATGTTTTCAGGGTTGTTTTCAGGGTCGAGCGTGTTGCTAATACCATAGTCCTTGCGGCTTAACAGCTTAAACTTACCAGAGTCAATAACCTTTGTTGCATACTCAACACTCTTCTTTGCGTAGGCTGTGTTAGGTGTTTCATACGTTCCACTCATATAGAGGTACACCCTACTCAGCATAGCCCAAGCAGCCTCCTTAGAAGCAAAGATGCAACGTTCTTCCCCATGTATATCTTCCGTCATCAGTGATGCCGCTTTCTCCAAGTCATTAATCGCCTGCTCATAGGTTTCCTTTACGGTAGAACGATTAGGCAAAACAGCGTGAGCTGGGTCGTCAGGCGTACCGTTGACAATAGGCATTCCGAGGTTTTTGTCAGGGTTTTGCGCGTATGGTCTACCGTATGCACGACAGAGATAGAAGTAGATCATGCCACGTAGATAGTAGCATTCGCCTAACTGCGTATCAGCTACAGTACTCTTACCTTCGGGAATAGCCTTGATAATGTTTGATGCTTGTGCAATCACCTTATAGCTATAATCCCAGAAGTTCTGCAATCGGTAGTTATTAGGAGTACGCGAATAAGAGATGAACTCATAGAAAGCATCCGTAGAAGTACCACGAATCATGATATTATCTCCAGCATATTCGCCACAGCGATACATAGGGTCCGACCACGTTTTTAGGAATCCATAGCATCCATTCAGTAGCGATGGAAAACTCTCATCAATGTTTTTAGTCATGGCATCCTCACCCATCATGTATTCAGGATGGCGCTCTACGCTGCACGATACCATAGCGATTGCTGCTAAAAGCAGCACATATATTTTTTTCATAGGACAGATTCTTTATTTAGAATGTAACGTTAACGCCGAGCATAAACTTGCGAACAGAAGGATAAACACCAGCGCCTGTTGAGATTGAAAGAGCTGTTGAGCGTTCGCCAGAAGCATTGCGACCACCATCGGCAGCAGGCAATTCAGGGTCTACACCTGAGTAATTGGTAATGCAAAAGAGGTTTTCACCACTGAGATAAACGCGCAATGCCTTTACGATATCACTCTTTAGATTGAAGTTATAACCCAGAGTTATTGAGCGTAACTTCAAGAAGTCAGAGCTCTCTAAGTAGCGAGTTGATGCCTTGTTAGAGTTAGATGGATTGTTATAAGCAGCAGCTGGGTGTGTTGCAACGTCTCCCTCCTGTGCCCATCTCTTCCAACCTTTCTGCAAGCTGAACTGGTTACGATCGGTATAAGCACCATCTGAGTCATACTCTTGACGTGAGTAGTTGTAGATGTAAGCACCCAATGAATAGCCGAAGACGGCATTGAAGTCAAATCCCTTGTATGTTAAGGTCGTTGAGAAACTACCGAAAACAGTTGGCGTAGCGTGCTTATCGAGTGCAACTTGGTCTGCCTTGGCATAGCTATTCGTAATAACACGATTGCCATTAGCATCGGTTGTGTACCATTGTGGTGCACCATTATCAGGATCAACACCTGCCCATTCGCGCAAGTAATAGGTATCTGCGCTCAGTCCCGGACGTAACAACGTGTTGGTTGAACCAGCAATACCATCACCTTCAATAATCTGATCTCTACCGCTATAAAGTTTCTTAATCTTGTTAGAGTTGGTAGAAAGGTTGGCATCAACTGTCCAAGTAAGATCCTTACCCTTGATGATGTCTGCAGAAAGTGTTGTCTCAAAACCTGTGTTGGTAAGCTCACCAATGTTCTGCCAGATGCTTGTCACGCCGATAACACCCGAGATAGGCACGGCAAAGAGCAGGTTGCTTGTGCGCTTATGGTAGAAGTCAAAAGTCATACGGAGGCGTTTGAACATATTGAGGTCAAGACCAATACCAGTGGTATAACTCTTCTCCCACGTAAGATTCTTATTGGCAAGCTGTGCAATAACAGCACCGGGAACCTCGTTATAGCTTGCACGTAAACTGTAAAGTCCGTATTGAGGATAAAGGCTGTTAGGGCGACTTCCTACTGAACCATACGATGCACGCAACTTCAAATAATCAATGCAAGGCACCTTAAACCACTTTTCAGCTGTAGCAACCCAGCCACCACTAACAGAGAAGAAAGTTCCATAAGCAGCATCTGAACCAAAGTTACTTGCACCATCCGTTCTCAATGACAGCTGAAGTAAGTACTTATTGGCATAATCAGCATTGAGGTTAGCGAAGAAAGACTGCACTGCCCACTCGTATTTATTACCTCCGACAGCCTCTGGTGTGGAAGTAATGTCAAGTTGAGCAAAGCCCGGAACTAAACCTGTTCCATCACTGCTATGATAGCGATATTCACCATCATTGAACTCATAACCGAGCATCAAGAAACCATGATAATCGCCAAAACTACGGGTAGCCTTAAGCAACTGGTTAGTATAACGACGTGTGTTCGTACTGGTGCTTTCGCTCACACGACCCTTCCCCTCTGCTCCTGATGTACGTGGATCAACGTAACTCTTATCAAGATGTGTACTCCATCGATAGCTGTTCACAGAAGAGAAAGTAAGCCAATCAGTAAGATAGATATCGAAGTCGAAGTTGCCATTAAACGAGTAAGAATCATACTTGCTCCAGTTATATTGCAACTCGTAAAGATAGTTAGTAGAGTTACTATTTACCCATGATGATGACCTGTTGCCCACTATCTTGCCAGTTTCATCGTAAGGACTATCCCATGGTAACATAGAATACATAGAATAAGTAGAGCGTTGGCGGTCGTCAATAGTTCCCTTACTACCATTAAAGGATGGACGGATAGCAATCCAAGAATAAGGTTTGAAGTTCAGCTTCACCATGGTATTATATCTTGTAAAGTCATACCCACGTACAGCACCATCTTCTTTATAAACACCACCAGTGAACACAGCACTCAATTTTTCGCCACCACTGTTAATAGTAAGGTCGTAATTCTGCACGCTTCCCGTGTGTGTAGCCAGTTCCCACCAGTCGAAGTTACTATCGCGAAGCTTATCGTTCCAACGTGGAAAAGCAATCTCAGCAGCATTAGTAAACGACTTATAATAGTCATAGAGCTCGGCTCCATTCATCATTTTCACTTTACCATTGTTGAGAGTTGAAAGACCCATCTTGGCAGAGAGAGTGACAGAAGTCTTACCAGACTTTGCTCCCTTGGTTGTCACAACAATCACACCATTGGCGCCTTGCGAACCATAGATAGCTGTAGAGGCAGCATCTTTGAGTACGGTAAGAGTCTCGATGTCGTTAGGATTGATGTCACCGGGGTCTTTTCCGACGATGACACCATCAATAACCCACAGCGGAGCAGTACTACCGTTGATAGTAGACTTACCACGAACAATGATGGCACCAAACGAACCCGGCTTACCAGAACCCGGCATAACGTTCATTCCCGGTACCTTACCCGTCAACATATTGGTGACATTAGCAGTCGTGACATTAGTAAGTTCCTTACTTCCAATGCTCTGCATAGAACCTGTCAGGCTGTTACGTTTCTGCGTGCTATAGCCAACAACCACAGTTTCGCTAAGCATTGTAGACGAAGAAACCATGCTTACGGTCATGTTGTTTTCAGCCCGCACCGTCGTTTTCTCGTAGCCCAACGACGTAATAATCAGTTCATCACCAGCTTTTGCATCGATAGAGAACTCACCATCAATATTGGTGATTGTCATTTTCTTCGTCCCGCTCACAGTAACACTGGCACTAATAACCGGTTCTCCCGTTCGTGAGTCGATAACTTTTCCTTTGATAATAGAGGTCTGAGCCTGTATAGTTACTGTTTGGGTAGCGTATGCCGTATGTGCAGTATAAGGGCAACACATAAGGGGCACTACCAGCAGCAGCGACCTTCCAAGGTTAGTTTTTCTCATAGCTTTCATGCTTTAAAAGGTTTTTATTTAATATTTCGTTTAGGTTTTGTGACATTAGAGATGACACTTAGGTTATTGATAGCTTAGATAGATGCAAATTTATAGTATTTTTTTTAAATCACGCACGTTTTATATTCTTTAACATAATCCTGCACGCTTTTTATGGTTCTTTCTTTAAATGCGTAGATGCTTTTCGTATAGCTTTAACGGAAAAACCGAAGTTATTCATTAAACAAAAACATAACCAAGACTGTCAACTTTCTATTCTATTATCATCCGCCTCTGTCACTGAAAACCCTTTCATTTAATACTTCTAAAATGCAGATAAGGTTCTGAAAAATCATTACATAATTTCGAATAAAATATCTATAAATAAAGGTAAAAATACATCTAAAAATCAAGTTTGCAACCAACAGTAAATCAATTAGTTATAAAGTTGTGCAAGAAAAGGTGCTTAATTGGACTTCAAAAGGGCGTTAGTAAGACCTCAAAA
>CAMUQM010000099.1 GCA_947095945.1 uncultured Prevotella sp. | reverse complement strand
GTAGATGGCATAATATTGGAACAAATTGGATTTTAAATTATTAATTTTAATCTAAATTTGAATATGAACAGAATTAAAAACATTTTCTATGCTATCTTTTTAGCATTCCTATTCTGCAATCCTACATGTGCACAGAATGACGTGAAGATAACAAAGGTGGGGAAACTCATTCAGGAGTCCCTCCCTTCAACTTGGGTTCGTGACACCTTCATGACCTATTACATCGCTACTGATGCGGATAGTACAGAACGTTTTATCAAGGAAGGAAATTGGAAAGACCTCCGTGACAAAATATATGTTCCATATACTAAGAAAACAAGGTGGGTAATACAAAAATATCTTGAGAAAGTTCTAAGTAAAGTGCTCACGAAGAAACAAAAGAAACTTTTAAACCCTATTGGGGAAGAAAGAAATATCTTTACCTCAGATTTTTATATCTTTGTAAACAGCAAACAACGATTTGTGAAGATTGGAATGAGAAGTAGCACTGCAAAATACTTAACTCAAGAGCAAATCTACAAGATTCTCCTCCTATACAGCAAGTGTAAATTGCCTGTACACCCTGTAGTAGGAGAATTTAAAGAAAAACAATACTATATTTTAGGGGCGCAAGTGGATAGAATAAAATGATTATTCGAACGGAGTTCTCATCAGTACGGCATAATTATGATTACCGCTGTGGGAATCGTGAAAAGTAAAAGTTCAAATATCAAAACTTAAACATCAAAAGTCAAAGGTCAAAGGTCAAAATTCAAAGGTCATAGTTTTCCTGAACGCACAGGTTAACTTATTGACTAATAAAAGAGAAACCTCACTAATCACTCCCCTCTCCGACATCAACCGATTGCTACAAGAGAACTATCGGAGATAAAGCATTTGCAAGAGATATTTTCTTCCTGTTCTATTCGTCTTTCTCGCTATGAATGAGTAACTTTGTGGCGGATTAAATAATGTGCAACTTATGAGACAGAAACTCACTTTAATCACATTGGGAGTAAAAGACTTTCAAAAGGCATTGGCTTTCTACGAGGGCTTAGGCTGGAAGAAATCGCAACAAAGTCAGGAAGCATACGCATTGTTTCCTTTGGGAGGGATAGTTTTAGGACTATATCCACTGCAGGAATTGGAAAAAGACACAACATTAAACCATCAACAGACAACCTTTTCAGGTATGACCATCAGTTACAACGCCACATCGGAGGAGGAGGTCGATGCTGTGATGCAGGAAGCCGAACGGCTCGGGGCAACCATTGTGAAGCCTGCGCAGAAAGTGTTTTGGGGCGGTTACAGCGGTTATTTCAAGGATTTGGACGGCTATGTATTCGAGGTTGCATATAATCCTTTTTGGCAGATTGATAATGAGGGAAAACTTGTCATGTAGTTCGTCAGATGCAATGATCAAAGAGCAGACCATTAAGGAACTGACGATAATTCCCGGAATCGGCAAATCGCTTGCAACCGACTTGTGGAATATCGGAATATAGAGCAGGGAGTGGGGAAGATTGCTATTTGTTTGACGATATACTGTATAAAGAAAGGTACAGTATAGAAAGAACAAATGCGTAGTTGGATTCATACAGAAGTCTGTTGAACAGATTTGATGTTACTTTGACAAGTTGGCAAGCATGGAATTATATAGCATTTATTGTTATTCTGATGAAAAAAGTGAAAAAGAAACAAAAGTCAAGATAAGTTCATTACCTTTGTAACGAAGTGGCTATCTTTTTTACAGATGCTAAAACAGTTGTTCTTCGAATAGAAGAAAAGACTGACAGACCTAAACAAAGACTTTATCTTTAAACTTAATATATTAAAAACTATGAATAGTAAATTTCTTTTGGCATCATTGCTATTCTCATTTATTACGCTGACACCCTGCAATGCGCAGCGCAACAAGGAACTTTGCTGTGGTCATAAACCTGACTCAGCTGTAATCGAGTTAAACAATCAGGCAGTAAACGCTTATACAAATCGGTCGAACTCACCTGACTCTGTGAAGAAGGCGATGATGCTACTTGACAAAGCCATTGAGAAGGATCCTGACTACCAACTTGCCTACGCAAACAAGGCGGAATTCCTCAAAAAGGAAGGTGATTTGACACAGGCGTTAGAGACGCTAAATGCTTACCTAAAGCGTAACCCCATAGAGCCTTACACCCTTCTTGGTGCAGGTATGTTCTATGAGAAGTTAGGGAATAAGAAGGAAGCAATGAACTACTACAAGCGTGCTGAAGAAAACTTTAAGAGACTCTATGAGAAAGATCATGACAGTGCACATGAGATAAACCGCTATTATGCCATCAAGTTGATAGAAGGCCCTGAGAAGGTTAAGGCATTGTATACGGCTGAGAGAGAACGCCTTGCTTCAACCGAAGAGCAACGCAAAGTGAATGATGCCCTTGTGATGCCTATCATTGAAACTCCACGTGAACCGTTTTTTGGCTGGGCGAAAGAAAAGTAGGCAAGTGATCGAGTTGCTTTTAGACGGGGTAAATAAATAGACAAAGTAGAACAGTTTTTAAGTTGACGAGTTAACAAGTAGACAAGTTGTTTGTCTACTTGTTGACCTGTTCACTCGAAAACTCGTCACAAAAGACGTTCTTATGCTGCTTTGTCTTCTTTACAAGCAACTTGTTAACTTGTCAACCCGTTAACTTGTCAACTTAAAAAACTGTTCTTCTTACTTTTTCTTCTTTACAAGCAACTCGTTAACTTGTCTACCCGTAAACTTGTCAACTTAAAAAACTGTTCTTATGTTACTTTGTCTACTTTACAAGCAACTCGTTAACTTGTCTACTCGTTAACTCGTCAACTTAAAAACTGTTCTTCTGCTACTTTGTCTACTTTACAAGCAACTTGTTAACTTGTCTACCCGTTAACTTGTCAACTTAAAAACTGTTCTTATGTTACTTTGTCTTCTTTACAAGCAACTCGTTAACTTGTCTACTCGTTAACTCGTCAACTTAAAAACTGTTCTTCTGCTACTTTGTCTACTTTACAAGCAACTTGTTAACTCGTTAACTTGTCAACTAAATACGCTATTTGAAAGATTGCATCAGTGGCATCAATATCTTTTCCTGCAAATCTTTTCTGTCAATGACGGGGCGCACCTCATCGCCTATCGTTTGGAATGATGGGATAAGACAGATGACGTAGACACTGCCGTTTATAAAGTATGGAACAGCATACAAAGGCGCCTTACATCCTTCTATCATGAAATATTCCCTGTTACAGGAGCTGATGTTCCACCCTTTCTCTGCAGACTTCAAGGCAATGATGATTATCGCATCTTTCTGCAGACTGTCTTTAAGCAAACGTACATCTTTTGTTGTAATCGAAAGCGAGTGATTGAGCCATTTGGCATTCATGCCTCTCACCACATACCGGATAAGCCATGTATCTGCTCTGTTTTTGTCTACGCCAGTAAAAGCCTTGCCAGTCCATCGTAGTTTATAAGTACTCTCAACGGATATAATACGGTAAGATGGTGTATGTCCCTGTTCTTTGGTGTTTATCGGCTGTAGCTTGTTCTGATTTTGCTGTATGCTATCTTTTGCCGATGACGATACTGTTTGTGCTATGCAATTGCAAAACATGCAAGTCATACCTAAGAAGTATAATGCTAATCTCTTCATATTGCTTTTATATCTTGAACTTAAATTCAAAGGTCAAACATCAAAAATCAATGCTCAAAGTTCAAAGCGTTCTCTCACAGATAGCACAGAGTTTTTAGTTGACAAGTAAACAAGTTACGAGTAAACGAGTTATATCCTTTGTAACACATAACTTGTCTACACGTCCACACGTTTACTTTTCAACTTGAAAGCTCGTCAATTTGCAAAGTCGTCCACTAACCATAAGGGGTATCTCGCTAATCACTCCCCTCTCCACTCGGAGAGGGGTCGGGGGTGAGGCTTTCTTTCTTTTTACAACAAGCTTTCTCCGAAGATTGCGTTCTTAATATCCTTCTCGTGCTCGAAGACGAAGCGAGCTACAATGGCGCTGAGCAATGCTGTTGAAGGCAGTTTTACACTCGTTGCTGACTTCAAACGGTCGAGGACACCCTTGAGATCTGAGTCAATGTAGACTGTTGCCAGACGAGAGTCGCGTGCCTTGTAGTCGCGCGCCAAGTCGAGGAAAATTTGCCAACTATCCTCACCGCTGTCCTTTGCAAGAGAATACTCACGTGCCAACTGTCTGCCCTCCGCCTTTGGAAGCTTCTTTGCTGCTGGTGCGGTGCGGTCCTTTCTGTCTACAGCCTCTTGCTTTGGCTCTACACGTCCGAACTGACTTGCTGGGGCAGCTGGCTCCTCAACAGCCGCTACAGGCTCAGCATACTGTGCTGGCTGCGGCTCCTCAACCTGCGTGCGAGTCTCCTGCTCAACGGCGGTTGTATCATACTGAATAGACTCAACCTCTATCTCAGCCTGCTCGTCAGTCGTATTATTTTCTTCTGCGTTAGTTGTAGGAGCAGGTCTTGCACCTTTCTGTACGCTATGTGCCAAGTCGGTCATTGCACCCGGCATCATAACCATTGTTTTCTTCTTCTTAGCCATTGTATCTTAGTTTCTTTGTTTTTACTTATATATGAACGTGGAACCTTATCATTTCCCTTTCTCTTGATATGTCCCTTCGTCATCCTCTCTCTCCTATCGCCCTCATGAGGTCTTTTCAGTTAGCATCGTCTAACATCGTTTGTCCAAACAACTTTATTAGACCTTATTTATCTAACCAATTTTAATCAACTTCATCCCGTTAGGCACTCCCCCTCTCTGCAGGAGAGGGGGTTGGGGGGTGAGGTTTTTTTCTTACTTCATCCTCCTAAGCATATAATCAAACGCCTTCTTCACCGCATCACGCTGTGTACCGAGCAATTCAAAAGTATTTGTACGCTTGAGTGTTGCACGGCTGTTGACGACCGGTGTGACACGTCCAAAGTTTCCAAACACCTCGTCGGTTCTGCGCCACATCTCCTGCTCTTCAGCCGTACCGATACGTGGGTCGATGCGATTTGGAACGAAGAAGAGCTGTGCAGTCATGTGTGGGTTATGTTCGCGCAACACGTTAAGCACCTGTACGAAGACACCCGTTGAGTCGAGTGCCTTATCCTCGTATTCGTAAGGACAAACGATATAGTCGGCACCTACGAAGAGCGGAGCCAAACCGTCCTCGCTGATGTTACCCGGTGAGTCGAACAATACGAAGCCCTCTACCTGCGAGGCTGAATCAACAAGTGTCTGCATTGTCTCGACATCTGTCACATCGAAGTCCTGAACGTTATATGGTTCTTCCTCGCCCTCATAGATAAGCTTGTCCTTTCGGCGCTGCATCAGAATAGTCTTCTGCAAGTCGGTATCAATGATACATACATCCTTACCCTTTGCAGCAAGATAATTGGCAAAGAGAATGCACAACGTGCTCTTTCCTACTCCACCTTTCTGATTTGCAAAAACAATCTTCTTATTCTTCATTGTTTATATATTTATATTTTTAATTTCTTATCTTTTTCTTTATCTACGTATTTACATGTTCGAATATTTATATTTTCATTCGTTCATCTATTTACGTATTTACCTTCTCTGCTTCATCCACCTTCGGACTCTTTCGAGTTGGCTGCCTCTCTCCTACTGCTCTCTCTTCGTGACAATTCTCACTTTTTTGAGCGAAGAAAGGACTTTTCTTTGGTTTTCTCCTTTCAAATTGCCTTTTTACGCCTTTCGAGCACTATTTTGTCTTCTTTCATCAACAACTTTGATAGTTTTGAAAATATCATTATGATATCAAATACTATCATTATTGTCTTTTTGACTTCAAGAACGCTTATCTTTTAAAAGATATACAACTACAAATACTTTCTTTCTGTCAACTCTCCCCCACCCCATCGCCTTTCATTTCTGCGATATTTTTAGTTTCCCAACCCTCTACCCACAAATTCTCAAATTATAAATGAGCTTTTTCTTCCCTTTCGTCTGAGATTCTTGATCTTCATTCGCCGATTGCTCAGACGAGATAGATAGAGTTATTTATTTGTTGCTTTTGAAATGCTATCTAATCATTCTTAACCATCGTGGTGCGTAACACACAGAACGGTGCTAAGGCAAGAATAAAGTTTAGCAAACTGGTAAAAATGTAAATGCTCGAAATGTCTGACATTGTAGCACCGCCAACACATGTATATATAAACAAGTAAACCAAATCAAACACCCACATTAACGCCTGACAACCAAAGAAAGAGGCTCCAAACAAACGAATCTTACCAGCATATTGACGCACTAACTGCACACAGAGAATCAACTTCGTAAAAGCAAGTATAATAAATGCTATTTTCGAGAAACTTGTGAAATACGCAGGAAGTCCACCATGAAGCATCGCACTCAATTCCTCCTCTTCTGTAAAAAGGAACATTGGTAAAATACCAACAAGTGACTGACAAAAAATGAGCACCATCATTACCGTGACGGTCAGCTGCGCAGCTTTGTCACCATTCTTATTTAAACAGCGACGGAATAGTTCAAGCATTGTCAATTTTCCTGCAGCAATCACTGTGTACTCTATAGCTCGAATGTAATCATTACCCTGCAGAACTGCAAAAGCATTCGTAAATACTCCCTGCCCAGCATTTGGCGCAGACGTCCATCCGTCAATCAAATTAAGAACACTGAAAGCAAGTAACAAACCCAAGCTCCAATTTAAAATCTCACCCTCTTTAGGTGTAATAGAAAAAGTCTTTAATTTCATATATATTTATATAAAGGTTGAATCAAATAAATACACATATATCGATATGGTTATATTTTTATACTTGCAAATATACACTTATTTATCGAAACAAGCAAATACATCTAAACATTTTTAATGAGAAAAATAAAAAGATAAGAAAGCAAAAATACAATAAAATATTTATCCTATTAC
>CAMUQM010000098.1 GCA_947095945.1 uncultured Prevotella sp. | reverse complement strand
TGGAATGGCGATACTGGCATCAATGATGTCATAAAGGAAAATGTCGGGAAAGGACGTTTCTTCGACAGTCGTAACCTCAAGCTCGAACGAGGTAGCGACCATTATCATCCAACATGGGCTGCATCAGCCTACTGGATGGACACTGCTGCAAAATTTATTGCAAGTAAAGAGTGTGCTAACCCACTGCAACTCAATAAGCCAAAAGCCCATCATAAGGCAACAAACACAAAACTTTTACAACCCGCTTTTGAGGGCTATTAAGTAGGATTTAAGCCCCCACACAAACAATTAATAAATGGGAAATATAACACAGTTGACGACCGCCTTATTTGAATTCTTGTCCACACAGGACAAGAACTGGTCACTGTGTACATTTCCATTTATGGTATCTTTCCTCGTTTTCTTCGCTATATACATAGGATTAAACCGCTATCGTCAGACGTGGACAAAGGCGTATGTAATTGCTTTTAGCCTCTTCTTTGCTTTCAAAGCGAATGGAATACTAATGTGGCTATTGCCCATTATAACCATTAGTTCGTGGTATCTCACCCGCTTTATGATGCGATTAAAGCGTGGGAAGATACGCAAGACAGGACTTGCCATTGTCATTCTGACCGAATTGCTACCCCTACTCTACTACAAATACACGAACTTCACACTTGAGATTTTCCACGAACTCTTACGCAGTAACTTCTCACCAGAAAAGATGTTGCTACCTGTCGGCATCTCATTCTTTACTTTTCAAGCAATCAGCTACACCATTGATGTCTATAAGGGACTTTATCCTAAGACCGCAGAACTAATAGATTATACTTTCTACCTTACCTTTTTCCCACTCCTTATCGCTGGTCCTATCACCCGCGCTGAGGTATTACTCCCACAGGTTCAAACGCCAAAAGACAACGTCAACGAGAACCTTGTATATAAAGGTCTATGGCTTATCATCTGCGGATTGATAAAGAAAGCGCTCATTGCCGACTACATTGCACAATACAATAACATCGTCTTTGATGCCCCAGCAAGTCAAAGCGGCTTTGGAGATTTGATGGGAGTACTGGGCTTTTCGGTACAAATTTACTTTGATTTCTCGGGCTATAGCGACCTTGCCATAGGTGTTGCAGCCCTGATGGGATACGAACTAAAGGACAACTTCAGATTCCCTTATCAGAGTCTGAACCTCACTGAGTTCTGGCATCGTTGGCATATAGCCCTCTCAACATGGTTCCGTGACTATCTTTACATCCCATTGGGAGGAAACAGAAAAGGAGAACTTCGCACCTACCTCAATAGTTTTTTAGCTATGATTGTGGCTGGACTGTGGCACGGTGCATCGTGGATGTTCATTGTTTGGGGAGTACTTCACGGCTTTGGCTTAGTTATTCATAAGTTCTGTAGGAATAATGGATTGAAGAATATACCTGACAATAAATACACAAAAACGATTAGTTGGTTTATTACATTTAGCTATGTCTCTCTTGCATGGATATTCTTCCGTGCAGCGGATATGGCAACAGCAACAACATTAATCAGCAACATCGTGCATGGGATAAGCTTTGCAGATGCCTATACCTTCCTAATGGAATACCCGCTATGGTTGGCTGTTGTTCTCATAAGTTTAGAACTTCATAGCATCCGAGAGGCAGACTATAACTGGTTGCAAAGTAAGTTTATCAATTCTTCATGGCTCGTTAAACTATGTATCTTTGCTGTTGTAATGCAGTTAGTTATTAATCTTAGTCATCATAGTATCCAACCATTCATCTACACACAATTCTAAGATGGTCATCAAATACAGATATAGTGGCTTATTACTCTTAGAAGCGTTATTCACACCTATTCCCATCTTCTTCTTTATATGGTTTTTCTTTGGGCACAAAGGTGTAGACGCTGCCCATCCTTTCATGCTCATTATCGCACTTTCAACGATACTTTATGCTGTTTCATTTTGGCTATTCAGACTTTTTGTTGCCTGCCAAAAATTGTGGGAAAAAGACTATCTATCTATCAAAGGTGACCATATTTGTTTCTACGATTGCCTACGTCGCAAATATACGGAAGTAACTGCTGATGAAATAGAAGGGATAAACGACTATCATTATTACTTCGTTCCTTTCATCGTTCAGATAATTTATACAACAAAGGGAAGAATCTTCACCCTTCCAGAACTTACTAATGAAGGGCAAAAAAGAGTTACAGAAATCATTTACGACTTCCTATATCAGGCTGAAAAAGAGAAAGATGAAGGGTATACAACCATACTTTAAATGAAGATAAGTATAACCTATCAACTAGTCTCTTCTCTTTGGTGAAACAAAACAAATGCTTTCGCTTTAAATCTACCTTTGAGACAAACAATAAATAAGCATTTATCGACTCAGAGTTAACCCTTTATCTGCAATCACATCTACATCTATTTGTTTGGTGCGAAGCCTCCGCACCATTGGTGTTTACCAACAGCACCACACGTGCTGGGCTGCAGCACAACTCTTATTGGAAGTGTAAAGTAAGGGGAAGGTTATATCTACAAGCAACAGGTTTACCGTTATGCATTGCTGGTTTCCAACCATTTAATAATTGAAGTGCAGAAGCTATGGCACGATTTAACTCAATATTATTTACCGTCAGGAAAACAATATCTTTCAAAGAACCGTCTGTATCGACAATAAAAGAGACGTAGGTTCTTCCAGCAGAAGTTGTTTCAGGGCTAAGTCCTGTATAGGAAAGATTCTGTCCGAGAGCAGCAGCTACGTTTCCTTCAAACTGTGGCTGTACTTCTGGAATGACAGAATCAGTAGGCAAGGAAGCATATACAGCATTATTAGGAAGTTTCGTGTTGACAGCAACCGATAGTGGCTGCTTCTGCCACTTCTTAAAGTTCTTAGAGAAAAGAACGTCTATCATGTCATTCCTCACATCTGAATAAACCCCTCCACCATTATCTACACCAAGATCGAAGCGTATATTCTGGCCTATCAATGCAAACTGATTGGGTAGATGGTCCCAATCTATAGAGTCTGCAGTTTGCGTATTTGCCATATTATCTAACAGTTCACAAAGCTGATAGCGAACATTAGGATCCTGCCACAAGCGTGTCTGATTGAACACGTCTTTCTGCGTTAAAACCTTCTTATTAATAAGGTCGAAGGTGAAATAAGAATGCTTTGCCGTAATAACACTTGTCTCGTTACGCTCCTCTAAGCGAGCAAGGAAAGAAATATATCTTCCCGGCTCCAACCAAAGACAGCGTAGCCCCATATCATAATAATGCCTTTCAGCACCTGCATCATCCTTTATCGCTCGCACTTCTTTACCCTGCAAAGACTCAAACTGTTTCCAGCCAGCCTCATAACTATAAGATGGTTGACCAAAGAAAAAGGTTGTAAGATAATGCTGCAGTTCAGGCAAAACAGAGCCATCTAATCCCTTTGGCCATTCAAAGTCCTTAGAGATAATCGTCAGCGTATTGCCCTTTTCATAGAGGTGACGGGATGACTCATAAAGCATGGCATCCTTAGATGCAACTGTTCCTGCCGACTGTGCGAACGCCACAAAGCTTACAAACAGTGACAGGAACACGGTATAAAGTCGGTTAATCATAATTTCATAAATGTTGTCTGCCGCTTCTTACTTGTCTTATGACCTTTTGGCGTGAAAATATCATTGAGTTCCATCACTCCAGAGAAGCTAATAGTTTCTTTTCCACTGGAATTAACCACAAGCGAAACAGTGGCATTATTGAATACTTCAAGAACAATCTGGTAGCTCTCAAAGTCGCTACGTGTTGTCATAAAGATACGACGACCGTCCTTCATTGGCTCTTCCTTGTAACTCATTAGAGGTTCAACAAGTGTCAAGCCACCACCACGCCCGTAAGGAACATGATAGACCCTGCCAAAGTAAGGGAGGAAAAGACCAATAGAGTCACCGCTCACCTCCATTCCCCAATCATTCTGCAAATAGACAGCAGGACCACGCAACGGATACATTCGGTCTACAAATACACGATAACGATGCTCTGCCAAATGAGCCTTCACAGCAGCTGTACGCAACTGTTCCATCTTCTCCTTTGGCACAGGATTACCCTCAGAGTCATAATAAGTTGTAGCACAACCCACCATTAGGACAGCTACAAAAAGAAATAAAACTAAACGTTTCATAAGTGTACCTCTCTTTCTTTTAAGTCGTTATAGTATTTCCCATGCTACTCCGCAACCATAAAATCAGATATTACCCAAAGCAATGAGCAGTCATATAGATCTATAGCTCAGGCTCGAGAGCACTTCTATACTATTCAATCTTCTCAATTCTTGGTACCTCCATCTTCTCAATAGAAGGTGCCACTTGCTTAGCAGGAAGTTCAGAAGATGGGGCTATGTCTGGAGCAGGAGCAGCGATAGGAGCATCATAGTGATTTGACTGAACTTTCTCTGAAGATGCTTTTTCCTTATCTTCTTTTCCTGTCTTAGCTTTTTCTGCCTCAGCGGCTTTCTCTTCATCGGTCATCATATCCTCTCTTGAAGGCTTCATATTAGGCCAAAGATAATTACCCACAATGTCTATTGTGTCTACATCTGCATTGCGTTGCTGCACCTCTTCCTCTTCTTGTTCAGTCATAAGTACATCATCGGAAGCCACAATAAAATTATAAATTAAGCCCAAGCATAAAAGGACAACCAGTCCGCAAAGAACTTTAAAGGTCAGTGACTTTGTAAATTTACGCTTTTTATTCTGATTTAACATAGCCTTGTTATTATTCTATTCTGTTAAGAATCTATTTATACTCCACAGAGAAACACAATCGGTACATTCTCCATCTATCTTCTGCAAAGATAAACATTTAAAAGGAGAATGTACCGAAAGGATGGTAAAAAATATACTTTTTACTTGCTGAAAAGACTTGAAACCTTTTTGGTTTCTTAGTTTTCAATATTGCCCAAGCTTACTCCTTAATACGGATAAAGGCATTGGCAAGGATGGCAGTAAGACCACCTGTTGTAATACCACTTGAAAAAATGTTCTTGATGATATCAGGCATCTTGTCAAGAATACCAGGTACCAACTCTACGCTCAGACCCATTGCAAAACTGATAGCCATGACTAACACTGCCTTGCGGGTAATTTCAGTAGAGGCGATGATACGAATACCAGCAGCGGCAACAGTACCGAACATCAACAATGTTGCACCACCCAAAACTGGGTCAGGAATCAATGAGAAGACCTTACCAACAACAGGGAAGAGTCCTAATAGTACCAAAGCACCAGCGATAAAATAACCAACATAACGGCTGGCGACACCCGTAAGCTGTATCATACCGTTGTTCTGGGCAAAGATAGAGTTTGGGAAACTATTAAAGACAGCTGCCAAGAAAGAGTTGAAACCATCTGCGAGGACTCCTCCCTGTGCTCTCTTCATAAAGACAGGGCCCTCAACAGGCTCACCAGAGATGAGCGAATTGGCTGTAATATCACCAAAAGCCTCAACTGCCGTTACTAAATAAATAAGTCCAATACCTATGATTGTACCCAAATCAAAGTTCAAACCATATTTGAAAGGAACTGGAATATTAAGGCTACCACTACCTTTGAGGCTTGAAAAGTCAATCATATTGAGTGCATAAGCAGCTACACAGCCTATCAATAGTCCCAACACAATGGATCCCATACGTAGGAAACGGTTGTTTGATCGGTTGAAGAAAATAATGCTAACCAATACGAGTAACGCAAGTCCAAGGTTCTGCATAGAGCCAAATGTACCAGCATCAACAGCCGACTGACCACCACCACAAGAGTTGATACCTGCCTTAATAAGACACATACCAATGAGGGAAACAACGATACCTGATACCAATGGAGTGATTATCTTACGTGTGTAAGGTAAAAGACGGCTCACAACCATCTCTACAACAGATGCAACTAAACACGCGCCGAAGATGTAGCTGAGTCCCATCTCTATGTTCATTTTACCGTTAATCATGCCGAGCATACCTGCACCGATAATAGGACTGATGAAAGAGAAAGACGTTCCCTGAATACAAAGAAGTCCAGCCCCGATAGGTCCAAACCTACGACACTGAATAAAAGTAGCCACTCCTGAAACAAAGAGAGACATTGAAACGAGGAAACCAGTGGTATCCAAATCAAACTTCAATGCCGAACTAATGATGAGTGGTGGCGTAATGATGGCTACGAAAATTGCCAACAAATGCTGCAAAGCAGCAAAAATAGTTTCACGAATCGGTGGACGATCATTCAGACCATAGATAAGTTCCTTAGACTTTTCCATTCTTTTTTTGTTTAATACTATATATAATAAGGTAAGATTTATACTTTTATAAAATGAAAAAGGGTTGCTTTAGAAATTCTAAAGTATAGCTTTATCACTCCTAAAAGTTAGATTGGCGCATCCTAAAGAGTAATCTCTATTCCTTAAAGAAACGCTTACGTTACGAATAATAACCTTTATAAAACAAGAAAGGTGGGCACACAAGCCCACCTCATTTATTTCTCTCTCATTTTAATCTCACAATTATCAAGCGACTCGATAATTGCCAGACTCTCACAACGAACACCTTCCGCCTCAATCGCTTCACGACCATGCTGGAATGCTTTTTCAATGATAAAGCCCATACCTACTAACTCTGCACCTGCTTTCTTGCAAAGGTCAATAATACCTTTTGCCGCATTACCATAAGCTAAGAAGTCATCAACAAACAGCACCTTATCGCCTTCACCCAAGTATTCTTTCGATATCACAACGTGATACTCTCTTTGCTTAGTAAATGAGAAAACGCTTGTTGAAAGCATATCACCCATTGTCGACGGCTTTTTCTTCTTCGCAAAGACCACTGGAAGATCGAGCAGGAAGCCCATCATAATGGCAGGAGCAATGCCACTCGCTTCGATTGTGATAATCTTGTTGA